>CACFEM010000006.1 GCA_902565325.1 uncultured Pelagibacteraceae bacterium | reverse complement strand
ATTTTTTAGATCTTTTAAGTGAGATTTTTTCTCCCTTTTATTTAAGATCCCCGCATGGATTTTTGGATGAAGAGTTTTTACTCTACCCTCTAAAATTTCAGGTGAATTGGTAAAATCAGATACCTCTAAACATTTAAATTTTAATCTTTTAATTTCTTTATATGTACCACCAGAGCTAATTATTTTAATTTTATTTTTTTTTAAAATATTTAATAACGGTTTTAAATTACTTTTATCAGATACAGAAATAAGAGCCGTTTTGATTTTTTTCTTCATTATAATTTATTGATCTCCCACTTTATTATTTGCTCTTTTTCATTATTTATTCCTGAGATAAAAATATTTTGGTTTTCTTTATATGAATTTTTATTACCGAAATATAAACCATTATCAATATTAATATCAAAGTTATCACAACTAAACTTCCAACCTTCCTCATCTAATTCGATTAGTATAGATTTGTTATCTTGAGTTTTCATCACTTTTGAGCTTGGATTGAGATGAAATCTAATATCAAATTTAATTTCCTTATTAGGTGTTTTTCTAAATAACTTATCATAACCAATAAATTTCATTTGCTCTGGATAAAACTCAATCTCTCTTTCATAATTTGTTCCAAACTTAATTAAATATCCATCATGTATACCTGATATTTTCCAATAATTATTTTCAAAAACTACATTTTTTTTTGATACTTTCAGTCCTTTATCAATGACTAAACCTTTTTGATGCTTAGCAAAATTACAAGAAGAATAATCCTCAATTGTTAAAGCACAATGAAGAGAAGTGCTTTTTGATAATTTATTAAATTTATTATTTTTATCTGAGTAATAACCGGCATTTGAAATTAATTTTTGATTATTTGAAAATATTTCAAATGATAAAGCGCCTGCTTGGTAGTCTTCGGAAAAAGTTTTATTAGGGCTAGAACCAATATCAGCAGCAAGAATTATTTTTTTATTTTTAAGAATTGCATATCCACCAAGTTCATTAATTTGGTTTTTGAAAGTATAACCAAACCTTTTTAAATATTGATCAAATTCTTTATTTTCAGAAGAAAAATTGCCATTAAAAAAAATATCCTGCTTTATATTTTGCCAAACAAAAGCATAACTTGATCCTAAATAATAAATGGTCTCATCAATATATTCAGGAATTAAACTTTGAGATTCTTTAAACCACTCCCTAATAATTATAAAGTATTTTAAATAAAATATAAGTTGTCGAATATTTCTTGATTTTGGAAAGCCTTGATTATCAATTGAGGATTTAATGATATTTTTTAATAAATTTAATCCATTTAAAAGATATTGTTTTTCATTTTTGTAAGCTAATCCAGTTAAAATGATTGCAGCGCATCCAATCATTTTATTTTTTACCTCATTTGAGTTTTTGATTTCATTTAACAAATGATTAGTTTGTTTTTGAATCATATGATCAAAAGTAGATCTGTATGCTTGGTCGCTGTCTTCGTAAGTGAGTTGATGATTTGATAACCATGAAATAATTCTTTTTGCTGTTAAATCAAATTCCCAGCTTTTTTTTTGAAATTTTTTGTTATTTGAAATCCAATTTTTTATGACTGTCTGTGTAGTTTTTTTTGAAGATTTTAAATCTAAGCTAAAAAACCAAAAAAAATTATTTAATTTTTCATAATCTTTAGGATTTAAATTATTTTGCCAAATGGACTCGATAGCAAAATCTTCAATTTTATATTTTTTATTTTGATATTTAATTATAGATGAAAGTAAATGAGGACTAGGTTTGTATTCAAAACTATTTTCAAAAGTTTTTGATATTTTTTTTTCGTAAAAATTTGAATTTTGATAAATTGATTTAAAGCTATCTCTTACATTAAAAAAAAATTGACCCAAAATACCTAAGGAATTTGTTTTAATCATTAACTTATTTTAATTTTAATAAATTAATATTTTTCTTTATATCCCCATCATTACTTTTGAACACTGTAGTACCGGAAACAAGAATATTTGCACCAGCATCAATTGCACTTTTGCAGTTATCAAAATTGATTCCACCATCAATTTCTATGTCAAAATTTAACTTTTTTTGCTCTCTTATTTTTTTTAATTCTTTAATTTTATCTAAAACTTCTGGCATAAATTTTTGCCCTCCAAATCCAGGATTTACACTCATAATTAGGACTAAATCTATTTGATCTAATAAATCTATTATTAAATCAATTTTAGTTTCAGGATTAAGCGAAACTCCAACATTTTTATTTTTCTTTTTTATTTTTTTAATTGAATTTTCTAAATTATCAGTTGCCTCAGGATGAATAGTAATAATATCTGCTCCAGCATCAGCGTAAGCATCTATATATTTATGAACTGGTGATATCATTAAATGAACATCAAATTTCAACGAACAGTGTTTTCTAAGAGCTTTAATTACCGGTGGTCCTATTGTTAAATTAGGAACAAAATGACCATCCATTACATCCACATGAATCATATCAGCTCCACCTTCTTCAAGTCTTTTTATTTCTGACCCTAACTGACTAAAGTCAGCTGATAAAATTGATGGAGAAATTTGTATATTTTTCATTGATTACTAGATTAACTAGTATCAATTTTAAAAATTAAAATGAATTAAAAAATTGATAAATTTGTCTAGAAATCTCACTCTCGAGAGGAAATGATAACATTCCCATTACTGAATAGCCTAAGATCCAAGGCATTAGATAAAATCTGATCATGTAGAAGAACCAAGCAACATACAAAGGAACTAATGGCCCAATGATAAATGAGGGTGTTATTGGTTTAAATAATTTTATTAAAGGATTGGTGTATTTCACAAAAACTCTCATGAAAAAGAATTGTGAGTCTTCTCTTTGAAAAATATTCATCGCTACTCTTCCAATTAGAGTCCACATTATGATCCCAAGCAAATAATCTATAAAATATATTAAAGGATGAAAATTTGCTGACATTCAAAATTTATATTGGAAAATGTATTTAAATAAAAGGGGCGAAATTAATCGCCCCTTTAAAAGATTATTTAGTGTGATTTACCAAGAATTGTTTTACCACTTGGTACACGTACTTCATCAACCATTTTTTGAGTAGCTTTATCTGGTTCTGTAGTCATTAAACTAACTACTACCATTAAAACTAAACTAACAGCTGATCCGAAGATACCAAATGTTAACTGTGTAATTCCTAGGAATCCGCTTCCACCAGTTCGTACCCAAACTAAGTACCAAGCACCGGCGATTAGACCACCTAGCATACCAGCAATCGCACCTTGTCTATTAGCTCTCTTCCACCATACACCAAGTACAAGCGGGAAGAACAATCCAGACATCGCAAAATCAAAAGCCCAGATAACTGAACCTAAGATTCCTTGAATTTCCATTGCTGCAATAGTTGCTCCAGCAAAACCAATTACTACAAGTAATACCCTTGCAACAACTAGTCTTTTTGCAGTTTCCGCTTTTGGATCAATGATCTTGTAATAAACATCATGTGATATAGCGTTTGCAATCGCTAGAATCAAACCATCAGCAGTAGACATGGCAGCAGCCATACCTCCTGCAGCAACTAGACCTGAAATTACATAAGGTAATCCAGCTATCTCTGGTGTTGCTAATACAACGGCTTTACCACCCATGAAGAACTCATTTAATTCTAGAGTTCCATTTCCGTTAAAGTCGCTGATAAACATTAGGTTTGCTTGGTTCCAGTTTTGGTACCAATCTATCGCTTCCACTTCTGCAAAAGTCTTACCGATAATACCAGTTGGTAAATTCGGATCGATCAATGACAACTTAGATAGTGTAGCTAACATTGGAGCAGAGGAGTAAAGTAAGAAGATAAAGAATAATGACCAACCTACTGATTTTCTAGCTGCTTTTACACTTGGAGTAGTAAAGTATCTCATCATCACGTGCGGTAATGAAGCTGTTCCCATCATCATCGCTAATGCCAATGAAATAAATGCCCAAGGTGTAGCGTTAACTGCAGAGTGAGCTTTAGTTATTCCTGCTAAGCCTTTAGGTACTGATTTTAGATCAGCAGCTGCGTTTTTAACAAAACCATACTGTTGCTCTAATTCACCAATTCTAGCTACTTCATCAGCTAACATAAAGTGAGGAAAGAAACCTGCACCCATTTTGTTACTGATCCAGAATACTGGAAGCAAGTAAGCTATAATTAGTACGATATATTGTGCAACCTGTGTCCAAGTTACCCCTCTCATACCACCTAACATTGAACATAATAAAATACTTATTAGTCCAATATAAACTGCGTATTGGAATGGGATATCAAGTGCAACAGATGCAATAGTACCTGTAGCGTTAATTTGTGCAGTCACATAAGTAAATGAAGCAACAGTTAAAACTACCACTGCGCTAAATCTAGCTAAATTACCACCGTATCTAGTACCTATAAAATCTGGAACTGTATAACAGCCAAATTTTCTTAAGTATGGTGCTAATAAAGATGCAACAAGCACGTAACCACCAGTCCAACCTACAAGTAGTGCCATATATCCATAACCTTTAAAGTAAATACCACCTGCCATTGCAACGAATGAAGCACCAGACATCCAGTCTGCTGCAGTCGCCATTCCGTTGAAGACCGTTGGTACTTGCCTTCCAGCTACGTAATACGCATCTGCTTGGGCCGTACGTGATAGGTAACCAATTAATGCATAGATGAATACAGTAAATGCTACGAAAGCGATACCAATCGCTTTTGCAGACATACCCATCTGTTCAGCAATTGCCATGATGATTATGAAACCTATAAATCCTCCTGTATAGATTCCGTAAACTCTAGGCAAGTTGTCTATAAAATTACCTTTAATCATTAGTCGTCCTCTCTTTCGCTAAAGCCGAACTCTTCATCGATTTTTTCTTGTCTATTCGCAAACCAGAAAATCAGGATTACGAAAGCGCCAAGAGATCCCTGACATGTAAACCAATATGTCCATGGATAACCGAAAGGTCCTGTGACCTCGTTCATTTCAGCTCCAAAGAGAAAGATGCCAATTGAGAAAACAAACCAAATTGCCAACGTTATAAATAACAATGACCTGGTTTTTTCCCAGTGTTTTTGTTGATTTGACATTTATACCTCTCTATTTAGTTATAACTGGGTAAAACCATAACCATTATGAGAGGTTTGAAAACCCTAAAAATTGATCATATTAGGTACTTATTTACTTACTTTTTTAAGATATAATTGGCGCAGTCAATTAAAATCATGGCAAAATATAAATTAACTTGGAAAGATTTAAAATTTGATGATTTTAAAACATATTTGTTTGCCATGTTTAAGGCGTTTATACCAAAGAAAAAAATTAAAAATTTAGATGACCTTGAACAATTTATTCAAACAAAATCTGCTTGGGTCACTCAAGTTACTTTATATAATTATTTAAAAACTCGTATGGGAACGAGATATGTTCTTCATTTTGATAACGATGAGTTTATGTCTTCTGTTAATCTTGCGAAATGGAATATTTATTCGGTCTCATTACAAGACTTAACTTTTTATACATTTTCACATTTAAAGGTAAATTTTAATTTTCAAGAATTAGAAAAAGCAAAAGAGATTTTTAATAAAATATTAGATGATGAAATTTCGAACAATATGCCTCAAGATATTATCGAAGAAGCTAGAAAAAATTTTGATGAAAGATTGGATAAAATTAATTGGGAAATTTATTATAAAGACTTACCTTTTAATCCTAGTGCACTTTCGTTATATAAGTGGGCTCCTATAGCAGAAGAATTAAAAACTTTAGATCGTAAGATTGTTTTAAACTCTATGATTTTAAAGTGGGATGTTATTAAACAAGAGTTTAATGATTTAATTCAGTTTTAAATATTTTTTCTATTTTCAACCAAACTATCTACAACACTCGGGTCTGCTAGAGTTGTCGTATCGCCCAATTGACCATGTTCATTTGCAGCAATTTTTCTTAAAATTCTTCTCATTATTTTTCCAGATCTCGTTTTTGGAAGTCCTGGAGTAAAATGAATAAGATCTGGAGTTGCTAGTGGTCCTATTTGTTTTCTTACCCAAAGCTTAAGATCTCTCTCTAGCTCACCAGTTTCTGTTTCTCCAGCGTTTAAAGTAACATAACAATATAAACCATTACCTTTAATATCATGAGGGTAACCAACTACAGCGGCCTCAGCTACTTTTGGATGTGCAACAAATGCACTCTCAATTTCAGCAGTTCCTAGGTTATGTCCTGAAACAATAATTACATCATCTACACGACCTGTGATCCAGTAATAACCATCTTTATCTCTTCTACATCCATCACCTGTAAAATATTTTCCGTTGAATTGAGAAAAATATGTATCGATAAATCTTTGATGATCTCCATATACTGTTCTCATCTGTCCAGGCCATGATTGTGCTATGCAAAGTCTTCCTTCACCGGCGCCTTTTATCTCTTTACCGTTTTTATCAACAAGTACAGGCTTAATTCCATAGAAAGGTTTTGTTGCAGAACCAGGTTTCAGAGGAATAGCCCCTGTTTGTGGAGCGATCATTATGCCTCCAGTTTCTGTTTGCCACCAAGTGTCTACAATTGGGCATTTAGAATTACCAACAGTTTTATAGTACCACATCCAAGCCTCTGGATTTATGGGTTCTCCCACCGTTCCTAAAAGCTTAAGTGATTTTCTAGAGGTTTTTTTAACTGGTTTATCTCCTTCACGCATCAAAGCTCTTATTGCTGTTGGAGCTGTGTAGAAAGTATTTACTTTGTATTTGTCAACTATTTGCCACCACCTAGAACTATCAGGATAATTCGGAATTCCCTCAAACATGATAGTAGTAGCGCCATTCGCTAGGGGTCCATAAATAATATAACTATGTCCGGTTACCCACCCAATGTCAGCAGTGCACCAATAAATATCCTTTGGTTTGTAATTAAAAATATATTGATGAGTCATCGATGCGTAAACCATATAACCACCTGTCGTGTGAAGAACTCCTTTAGGTTTACCTGTAGAACCTGATGTATATAAAATAAACAAAGGATCTTCGGCGTTCATTTCTTCTGGTTCACAGTGATTAGGAACGTCTTTAATTAATTCATGGTACCAAACATCTCTACTTTGATCCCAGTTAATGTAGTTACCTGTACGTTTGACAACAATACATTTTTTAACATTTGGACAACTCATTAGAGCTTCATCTACAGTATCTTTAAGAGGTATCATTTTTCCACCTCTAACGCCTTCATCAGCAGTTATTATGTATTCAGACTCACAATCGTTAACTCTTCCTGAAATAGAATCTGCTGAAAAACCTCCAAAAATAATTGAATGTACCGCACCAATTCTTACACAAGCTAACATTAAAATGGCTAACTCTGGTATCATTGTTAAATAAATTGTTACACGATCCCCTTTTTTAATTCCTAATTTTTTTAAACCATTTGCTGCTTTAGAAACTTTTTGATGAAGTTGTTTGTAAGAAATTTTTTGACTATCTTTTGGATCATCTCCAACCCAAATAATAGCAGTTTTATCTTTTTTATCCTTTAAATGTCTATCAATGCAATTTGCTGAAGCATTTAAAGTACCATCTTCAAACCATTTAATTTTTACTTCTTTTGTACTGTATTTTACGTCTTTAATTTTTTTATAAGGTTTTATCCAAGTAATTCTTTTTCCTTCTTTTCTCCAAAATTCATCATTACTCTTTATAGATTGAGAATATTTTTGCTGGTATTTACTTTTGTTTGCTAAGCTACTTTTAACCCATTCTGGTTTTGTTTTAATAACAACTTCAGGAGGTATATTTCCATTTTCCTTTTTTGCTTTAATTCTTTTTTTTGGTTTTTTAGAAGATCTTTTTCTAACTTTAGATCTTCTCCTCACCTTTTTTGAGGTTTTTTTTCTAATTTTAGACTTTTTTTTTCTTACCTTGCTTTTCTTCTTCTTTTTTTTTGGCATAGGACAATTTTTTTTGTTAAATCTTACTCATGTTATTTATAATTTTCCAGCTTTTATAATCAACAGGCATTACAGAAAGCCTACTTTGCTTTATCAGAGCTAAATGGCTTAAATACTTATTTTTTTTAATACTTTCGAGTGTTATAGGCTTTGAAAATTTAGACTTAAATTGAACAGTAACGGCAACAAATCTCCCTGTTTTGTCTGTTTTATCTATATACGATTCTTTAATAACTTTTACTATTCCAACTATCTCTTTTCCTATGTTTGAATGATAAAAAAAACATAGATCTCCTTTACTCATACTTTTTAAATTTTTTGCAGCTTGATAATTTCTGACACCATCCCAAGGTACACCTTTAATTCCAGCTTTTTTTTGTTGGTCAATTGACCAAACATCTGGCTCGGATTTAATTAACCAATACTTCATTATAATTGAACCCCAGCACCTTTGAGAAAAGCTGCATCTTCGTCTAAAGGCCATCTTGGTTTTGCTGGATAATCTAAATCATCAAATTGATTTATTTTAAATTTTTCTAAACCTACCATTGCAATCATTGCTGCATTATCTCCACAAAACTCTATAGGTGGAAAAATACTTTTATAATTATTTTCTTCACATAGGTTAATTAACATAGACCTAATTTTTTTATTTGCTGCAACCCCTCCAGCAACAACAAAAATTTTTTCATTTAATTCATTTATTTTTTCAAATTCATTGAGAGCAATCTTTGTTTTTTTATATAAAATTTCTTCTATTGTTTTTTGAAAAGACGCTGCAAGGTCGTATTTATCTTGTTCTGATTTAATTGTTTTGCTTATCTTCAACACGGCAGTTTTTAGACCTGCAAAAGAAAGATTGCATCCTCCTTTGCTGAAAATTGGTTTTGGTAAATCATATTTTTCTGGATCACCTTTTTTAGCTAAAATTTCTATTTGAGGTCCTCCTGGAAATTCTATTCCTAAAAGCTTTGCCGTTTTGTCAAACGCCTCACCTAATGCATCATCAATAGTTGTTCCTAATCTTTTATATTTACCAAGGTTCTCAACACTTAAATATTGTGAGTGCCCACCTGAAATTAAAAGAAGTAAATATGGATAATTTAAATTTGTATTTAGTTTTGGACTTAAGGCATGTCCCTCTAAATGATTAACAGCTATAAAAGGTTTATTCATTGCTGAAGCAAAAGCTTTTCCAAAACTTAAACCAACTGACAAACATACAATCAATCCAGGACCAGCTGTAGAAGCAACTGCATCTATTTCTTCAATTTTTCTTCCACTTTCCTTAATAGCTTTTTTTACGATCCAATCTATTTTTTCAATGTGCGAACGGGCTGCTAGTTCAGGAACTACACCACCAAACTCCTTATGAACTTCTACTTGACTTGAAACAATGTTAGATAAAACTACTGGGAATCCTTCTTCATTTTCAGTTATTACAGAAGCTGCTGTTTCATCACAACTAGACTCTATTCCAAGAATTAAGGGTTTTTTGCTCATTCAAATAGTTTTTAATAATTGTACAATCTTTATACAAGTAAGAAATAATTTTTTATGAAAAAAAAAATAATAATTGGATCTAGAGGCAGCAAGCTTGCCTTACTTTATGCTCAACAAGCTAAAGATAAGATTATTGAAAATACCGACCTTAGTAATGAAGATATTTTAGTTAAATCAATCACAACTAAAGGTGACGAAGTGCAGGATATAAGATTATCTGAGCTTGGTGGCAAAGGTTTGTTTTCTAGTAATATTGAAAAAGAACTCCAGTTAAAAAATATTGATATTGCAGTCCATGCACTGAAAGATATGCCTGCTAATGAAACAGAAGGATTAAGGACAGATTCTTTTCTTAAAAGAAATGACCCTAGAGAAATTTTAATTACAAAGAACAAAAAAAAACTTAAAGATTTAGATCAACACTCAATTGTTGGTACCTCATCATACAGAAGAGAATTTCAAATAAAAAAAATTAGACAAGATTTGAACTGTAAACTAATAAGAGGAAATGTAGATACTAGAATTAGAAAATTGAATGAAGGGATGTATGATGCAATTATTTTGTCTTATGCTGGTATCAAATTTTTAAAATTTGAAAATGAAATCTCAGAAATTTTTTCAGCTGAAGAAATAATTCCTAGTGCAGGACAAGGCGTAATTGCTCTTCAGTGCAGGGAGAATGATGATAAGACAATTTCTATTTTAAACAAAATTAATCATGAGGAAACACATAAAAGAGCTCACCTTGAGAGAAATATTTTAAAAGTTTTAGATGGAGATTGTGAAACAGCTATTGGTGCTCATTCAGTGGTTGATGGAGATAAGATTATAGCAGAGGCTGAACTTTTTTCTTTAGATGGTAAACAAAGATTTTATGAAAAAAAAGTCGGTAATTTGAATGAGTTTAAAGAAATTGGCAAAGAGATTGGAATACTTTTAAAAACAAAATCAAATAATTCATATAAAAGATAATATGCATATTTTGTTAACTAGACCATTGGAGGATTGTTCTGAAATGATATTAAAATTTCAGTCATTAGGACATCAAGTTTCTCATCTTCCATTAATAAGAATTGAAAAGGTTAATTATGAAGAAATTAACTTTTCTGAATATGGTGGAATTGTTTTTACTAGTGCAAATGCAGTAAAATTTTTAAACACAGTGAAAATAGATAAAAATATTAAATGCTTTTGTGTTGGAAATGCTACAGAAAACAAAGCAAGAAGTGTTGGTTTTCAAAATACAATTGCGGCTGAAGGAAATGTTACAAACTTAAAGGAGTTAATTATACAAAGTCATGAGTCCAAAAATAAAGAATTACTTTATGTTAGTGGTGAAACAATATCGGTTGATTTAGATCAACAGTTATTAAGCGAAGGTTTTAGAGTAAAAAGAATTATTAATTATAAAGTAGATCATAATCAAAAATTTGATGAGAAATTTGTTAATGAATTAAAATTAAATATGCCTGATATGGTCTATGTTTACTCTCAAAATAGTGCGTCAAGTTTCTTAAATTTCATAAAGATTTACCAAACCGAAAATTTATGGATGAATACAAATTTAATGTGTATAGGCGAAAAAACCTCGTCAATACTGAACGAAATCAAATGGAAAAAGATTTTTCTTTTTAACCCTGGAGAAGAAGAGTTTTTGTTATATAAAATTTAAAAATGGAATTAATTAATAATTTTTCTGAGATATTTTTATCAGTATGGAATAAAGGAATTCTTGGTGTTGATATTTTTCAAATCTTAATTGGTATTGGAATATTTTTACTATTCTTAATTTTTAGAGGTCTAATAAGCAAACTAGTTATTAAAAAATTAGAAATTATCTCGAAAAGAACAACGAATAAATTAGATGATACTTTTGTTCAATCACTTGTAGGTCCAGCAAGATTTTTACCAATTGTATTAGGATTTTTTATTGCAAGCTACTACATGACTTTCTCATTAGAAGGAAGAGAAGTGGTAGATACAATTAATAGAACGTTGATCACTATTTTAATTTTTTGGGTAATTCACCAAATCATAGAACCAATCTCATACATACTTAGTGGTTTAGACAAATTGTTAACAAGAGAACTTATTGGCTGGATAATTAAATCACTAAAAATTTTAATTTTTATTTTAGGTTTAGCAGCAGTTTTAGAATTGTGGGGAATTAAAATAGGTCCAATCATTGCAGGTCTAGGATTGTTTGGTGTTGCTGTAGCATTAGGGGCACAAGATTTATTCAAAAATTTAATATCAGGAATTTTAGTTTTAGTTGAAAAGAGATTCAAAATTGGAGACTGGATAGCTGTCGAGGGTATTATTGAAGGTGTAGTAGAAAAGATTGGATTTAGATCAACAACAATTAGAAAGTTTGACAAATCTCTTGCTATTATTCCAAATTTTCAATTTGCCGAAAACGCAGTTGTAAATGTAAGTGAAACTTCAAATTGGTTAATCAGTTGGATTATTACACTTCAATACGACACTACGGTAGATCAGTTAAAAAAAATTAGAGATGAAATCGAAAGTCATATTAATTCAAGCGAAGATTATAATACCTCAATTGGTGTTGCGGTAAGAGTTGATAAATTTTCTGATAGTTCAATAGATATGTATGTAAGATGCTTTACAAAAACAGGAAGTTGGAATAATTGGCTTGATGTAAAAGAAAGATTAGCAATTGCGATAAAGGAAATTGTTGAAAAAAATGGTGCTTCATTTGCTTTCCCAAGTCAGTCGATTTACGTTGAGAAAAAATGATAGCTATTTTTTATTTAGTTTTACAAATTTTAAAATTGTATTCTTACGTTGTAATAGCTAATGTTATTGTAAGTTGGTTAATAGCTTTTAACGTTCTTAATACTCAAAATAGGTTTGTGTATGCAATTTTAGAGTTGAGTTACAAATTAACCGAGCCTTTCCTGAATAAAATTAGACGTTTTTTGCCAAATTTAGGTTCACTAGATATTTCTCCAATCATTCTTCTTTTATTGATTTGGTTTATCGAAATGTGTATGAAGCTATACATCGCACCAATGATTTTTTAAGAGAGAAAAATGATTTTAATTGATGGAAAAAAAGCAGCCGCAGAATTAAGAGCAGAGTTAAAGGAAGAAGTTGCAGAGTTAAAATCAAAACATAATAAAGTGCCAGGTTTAACAGTTATACTGATTGGTGATTTAACACCTAGTCAGATTTATGTAAGAAATAAAGAGAAGTCAGCAAATGAGGTAGGATTAAAATCTGAAGTAGTTAAATATCCAGACTCAGTTGAAGAAAAGACTGTTCTAGAAAAAATTCAAGAACTAAACAGTGATGAAACTGTTTCAGGAATTTTAGTTCAACTTCCTTTACCTAAGCATATTGATAAGCAGAAGGTTATAGAAGCTATTGATCCCTCAAAAGACGTAGATGGATTTCATCCAATGAATGTAGGCAATCTTTCATCTGGTTATGAAAGTTCAGTACCTTGTACTCCGCTTGGATGTTATTTGTTGATAAAAAAAATTGAACCTAATTTAAGTGGTAAAAAAGCTGTAGTTGTGGGTAGATCAAATTTAAATGGTAAACCAATGACACAACTTCTTTTGAAAGAAAATTGTACCGTAACTATAACACATTCAAAAACTAAAGATTTAAAAGCTGAATGTTTAGAGGCAGATATAATTGTTGCAGCTGTAGGTATACCCGAACTTGTTAGAGGAGATTGGGTTAAGAAAGATGCTATTGTTATTGATGTTGGTATAAATAAAACTGATAACGGTATAGTTGGTGATGTTCATTTTGATGAAGTTTCAAAAAATGCAAAAGCACTTACACCAGTTCCAGGCGGTGTAGGTCCAATGACCATTGCTTGTTTGCTTAAAAATACGATCGACTGTTTCAAAAGATCGCAAATTTAATAATTAAACCATAAGCTGTAATCTGTTAATTTATTAGGATGAAAAAACCTAAACGACCATACAGATTTGGTATAATTTTTTTGCTTCTTACAGTTCCACCTATTGGGGCAACACAATTAGGTTGGTATTTGCATGACAAGCAAACTGGTTTTGATTATGGTATGATTGTAGGTACTGTATCAGTAATATACGCTGCATATTTAATGTATGAAAAAAACTGGCGTGAAGAAGATGAAGATTAAATTATGGAAAAAATAATTTTTTTTGGATTGGTCATTCCTATTATGGCTTATGTTTTATATTTAGGTGGAATGGCAATTATGAATGGTTTTAAATCTAAAGAAGCTAATAGAGCTGAGAAAGAGGAAGCTGAAAGTGAGGGTAGGGAGACAAGCGAAACTTCTGATGGACAAAGCAGCAATTTAAGTGATGAACTTACTAAATTGAATGATCTAAAAGAAAAAGGAATTATTTCTCAAGAGGAATTTGAAAAGGCGAAAAATAAACTATTAAATAATTAAATAGTTTAATCATGTTTAATGGTTTTAAAAAAAAATTTGTTAAAGTAAGCAAGGGTAAAATATTTTGTCGATTTAAAGGTAACGGTCCCCCCTTATTATTACTTCATGGATATCCCCAAACACATGTCATGTGGCACAAGACTGCCCCTGAGCTTAGTAAATATTTTACTGTAATAGTTGCTGACCTTAGAGGATATGGAGATAGTTTAGTTTTACCTGGTGGTACTAATCATAAAAATTATTCTAAAAGAGAAATGGCTAAAGATATGGTTCAATTGATGAGTGAATTAAATTTTAAAAAATTTTTTGTTGCTGGACATGATAGAGGCGGGAGAGTTGCACATAGAATGGCAAGAGATTATAGAAATAAGATTATGGCTTTAAGTGTATTAGATATTTGTCCAACTCTAGATATGTACGAGCATACTGATATGAAATTTGCAAAAGGATATTTTCACTGGTTTTATTTAATACAGCCAGCACCTTTACCAGAGAAAATGATAATGGCAGATCCTAAAAGATGGTTAAAAAGTCGTTTTAATAGGTCATCAAAACGTGCGATTGGAAAAGTTGAAGATGAATATTTTAGAGCCTTTAAACAAAAAAAAAGAATTCATGCAACTTGTGAGGATTATAGGGCTGCGGCTACTATAGATTTAGAGCATGACAAAAAAGACAGAAAAAAAAAATTAAACATTCCTATACAAGTTTTGTGGGGTAAAAAGGGAGTTGTTGGAACGCAATTTAAATCAGTTAAAATTTGGCAAAAATACACAAACAAAAAAGTTTATGGAGCAGAAATTAATTCAGATCATTTCATTCCAGAGGAGAGTCCTAAACAAACGACTAATCACTTAAAAAAATTTTTTTTAAAAAATGTTAAAAATAATTCCAAATAAAAAAAATATTGGAGCTGAAATAATTGTAAATTTAAAAGATATTACGAATAAAGATATTTTAAAAATTAAGAAAGCACTGAATAAATATGGAATGTTGTATTTTAAACAACAAGAATTAACTTCTAAATTTTATATTCAGTTTGCGAAATATTTTGGAAAATTAGCCAACTATCCAAGACTAAAAGGTTTAAATAAAAAATTTCCTCAAATTACTGTGGTACAAAGAAAATCAACTGATAAAGGACCAAGTTTTGGTGAACAATTTCATACAGACTCGATTTATACAAAAAAACCACCAAGATTTACAATGTTGCTTTCTAAACTTGTGCCAAAAAAAGGAAAAGCTAATACAGAATTTTGTTCTCAATATCTTGCTTATAAAGAATTACCAAGTCCAATAAAAAGAAAATTTAAAAATATTAAAGGTAAATATTCCTCTGAGGGTCCAATCTCGGTTACAACAAAAGAAAGAGTAAAAGAAAAAGGAAAAAAAATTAAAGAGCTTAAATCTTCACATAAAATAATTAGGAAAATCAGCACAAATTATTCTATTTATTGCAGTCCAGGACATTTTGTTGGTTTTAGCTCAAAGATAAAAAATCAAGAAAAGTTAAAAAAATTTTTATTTAACCATCAAATTAAGAAGAAGTTTCAATTTTCATTGCCTTGGGAAAAAAATCAATTGGCTATATGGGATAATAGATC
This sequence comes from uncultured Pelagibacteraceae bacterium, assembly GCA_902565325.1. The sequence goes on along the minus strand of CACFEM010000006.1, from coordinate 15,053 downwards.
TATGCTTCATCAAGCAACACCTTTCAAAGGAAATAGAATAATGCATAGAATAACAATCAAGTAATTTATGTTCACAATTTTTTTTGGACTAACTCCATTTATATTTATTACTTTTTTAGGTTTTGTTTTTGGTAAGTTGAAGGTCTTAGACCTTAGTCATGCTAAAATTTTAAATCTTTTCTTGTTCTATATTGCAGTTCCAGCATTGATAATTAAGTTAATAGCACAAAATGAAATTGGACAAGTAGATTTCAAACAAATTTTCTCTTATTTAATTATGCAGTCGATATGTGGAATTATCGCCTACTTAATTACTTCAAAATATTTTAAAAGATCAATCCCAGAGTCAATTATTTGGGCTTTAACAGTTGCATTATCAAACCATGTAACTTTGCTCTTACCAATAACAGAAATTTATTTTCAACAAAATGTAATTACACAAGTTGCAAGTATCATATTAATGGATGGGATAATTTTATTATCTGTAATTGCTTTTTTTCTCGAATTATCTACAAAAAAAAATGTAAATTTATTTAATTTTATTAAAAATTTATTTTTAAACCCATTTATACTTTCAATAATTATAGGTCTATTATTTTTATTATTAAATTTTAATATTGATCAAACACCGATTGAATACACTTTGTCTAAACTTGCAGCATGTGTTTCTCCAGTTGGATTGTTTGCAATTGGCATAACTCTTTCATTTTATACAAAAAATGTAATTAACAAATTATCCGTATCTATTTCAGTTTTAAAATTAGTTATTTCCCCAATAATTTTATTGTTAATTGGATTAGTATTTTTTAATGCAGGATTGCCAGCTGAAATACCAGGTGCTTTCTTTGTGAGTGTTGCGCCTTGTGGAGTTACTTCTATAGTTTTATGTGCTGCATATAATGTTAGTCCCGAAAATATAATTAAAGCAATTTTTGTTTCTACTATTGCTTCTATAGGGACTATATTTTTTGCAATTAAGTATTTAACTCTATAACAATTTATCTAGAGGACTAACTTCTCCAATTTTAAAAATAATAGCATCTTCTTTACTAAAACCATATTTTTCAGCACTATCTTTAAATCTAATTGGGGGTTCCATAATTGGCTCTAATGACAAAACAAATGTTCCCCAATGCATTCCTAATACTTTTTTACTTTTTAGGTCTTGTGCAACATTCAGGGCTTCCTCTGGCGTAGTATGATATATAGTTTTATCAAACATTGGTTTGAAATTATAAGCCCCAATATTAATCATTGTCAGATCTATAGGACCATATTTTTCACCTAGTTCTTTGTAGATTTCCCCATATCCAGTATCACACGCAAATAAAATTTTTTTATTTTTATATTCTATGAGAAAATTACCCCACAAAGTTTTATTAGTGTCTGTTAAACTTCTCTTTGACCAATGAACTGCAGGAAGTAAATAAATTTTCAAATTATCATTTATAATTATTTGATCATACCAATCCATTTCATTTACATCTTTATATCCTTTAAAATATTTACCGAGGTTTAATGGCGTTAATACTTTTGCACCCTTAAAGGGAAAATTTCTAATTGTTGACATGTCCTGATGATCGTAATGATTATGAGTGAGTAAAAATATATCCGTTTTAGGTATCTCGTTTAATTTTATTGCGGGATTAGTAAATCTTTTTGGACCAAAGATTAGTGGTCCAGCATTCTTTGAAAATACAGGATCTGTTATAATTGTAGTTCCACCTAATTTAATAAGGTATGTCGCATGACCTATCCAAGCGATATAATCCTTATCTTTATATTTTTCTAAATCAGCTAATACTTTTTCTTTTTCAATAACATGTTCTTTTGGATAAGATAAATCAACTTTCTTTCTCAATTTACTGAAAGTCCTATAAGAAAATTTTCCTGACCTGGATATTATTACCGGAGATCCTTTTGGATTCCTGAAAGTACCATCAGGCAAATGATGATAAGGTCTTTCTTTCATATTATTTTTTTTTCTCCATTAACCATAAGCTATTTCCCGCGAGAAAATATATTTTTCCATTGACTGGGTGAACTTGTATATCTCTTATTCTCCCAATTTTATCTTGGAAAATAATTGTTTCTTCAATCTTAGATGAATTTTGAAAGTTTAATTTTCTCATTGATTTATCTTTTAAAGAAGTAATGAGTGCTTCTCCATTCCACTCATTAAATTCATTTCCCTTATATATAGTTATAGCACTTGCTGCTATTGAAGGTACCCAGTATTGGATTGCCTTAGTAAAACCTGGTTTCCATTTAGGTCCAATTTTTGACCCTGAATAATTTGTTCCACCCCAACCTAAAATTTTCCAACCATAATTCTCTCCCTTTTTTACTTCACCAAACCAATCACCACCTTTCGCACCATGGTTACTTGCATAAATTTTTCCATCGAAAGTGGAATAGGTTAGACCTTGAGGATTACGAACACCAATTTGATAAATTTCTGGTAACCAATCTGATTTACCTTCAAATTTAGGGTTATCTTTTGGAATACTACCATCTAAATAAATTCTGATAATACTTCCAGGATGGCTTGTCGGATCTTGAGCAATCATACCCCCACCTCTTTCACCAGCAGATGCAAAAAGATATTTATCTTTAATAGCCAGTCTTGAACCAAAATGATAACCAGATTCTATTGGTGGTTCAGCTTGAAATATATTTTCGAAATTTAAATTTTTTTTATTTAATTTAGCTTTTGCAATCGAGGTGCTTGTTTTCCAATTCCCTCTATTTTCTGAATAAGAAATCCATAAATAATTATTTTGATAAATAATATCTAACAAACCTCCTTGTCCGTGTACAAAATAATTTAAGTTATGTTCAACTTCATAAACTTCCTCAGAAATAATATTCACTATTTTTATTTTTCCGGTTTTTTCAGTGATAATAAGCTCTTCATCATTTATGAAAGATGATCCCCATGGCTCATTTAAATCAGCCAATATTTTAAAAGTAAAATTTTCAGAAAAACTTTTTGATGAAAATAATAAAAAGAAAAATATAGAAAAAATTTTTTTGATCACTTTATGAAAGTTTAGACCTACCACCATCTACAGCAATTATTTGGCCTGTAACCCAAGAACTATCTTCTGTAAGTAAAAATTTAGCAAGAGCAGCGGAGTCTTTACCTTCGCCTAACCTTTTAAGAGGATGTGCTTTTGCAATACCTTCAGCTATAGCAGTATTTTTTAACATTGGTTCTGCTATTTTAGATTTTGTTAAACTTGGTGCCACACAATTTACCCGTATGTTTGGAGCAAATTCTGCTGCAAGAGAAACCGTCAATCCTTCAACAGCTGCTTTTGCTGAAGCTATGATTGCATGATTGGTAAAACCTCTTTGAGCAGCAACAGTTGAAAATAACACTATCGAACCTTTATTTTTTTTTAAACTTTCCTGATATCCTTTAATAACTTCTACAGCAGAATAAAGATTAAGTTTCATGCATTTTTGAAAGTCTTGTTCATTTACCATTCTTAATGGTTTTAAATCAATTGAACCCACGCAATAAGCTAGGCCTTTAATTTCAGAAATATCTGATTTAACTTTTTCAATAAATCCTTCCTCTAAAACATCTGCAACAGTATGTGAGCATCCAAGTTTTTCAGAGATAGAACTAAGTTCACTTTCATTTCTTCCAACTAAATGAATATCGTTTCCAGAGTTTTTTAATTGTTCTGCTAAACTTGATCCAATAGAACCTGTCGCACCAAAAATTACATATTTTTCTGACATAAAAAATTTTATTAGTTATATTTAACTATGAAGTTATTTTTTATACTTGGTAATCAATTATTTCCAACAAAATACCTAGACCGCTTCAAAAAAGACCACCTATTTTTTATGGCTGAAGATAAGGGTTTATGCACTTATGAAAAGCATCATAAACAAAAAATTTTATTATTTTTATCTTCTATGCGTTCTTATGCAGATGGATTAAGAAAAAATAAATTTAAATTAGACTATTATAAAATCGAAGATAAAGAATTTAATGAAGATTATTTAAAAAAATTAAAAAAAATAATTAAACAAAAAAAAGTAAAAGAAATTTCAAGTTTTGAAGTAGAGGATAAATTTTTTGAAAAAAAAATTTCACAATTTTTAAAAAAAGAAAAAATAAACTGGAATATTATTCAAACTCCCATGTTTTTAAATTCAAGAGCTGAATTTAAAAATTATTTATCAAAATCAAAAAAACCTTTTATGGCAACTTTCTACAAAGATGTTAGAAAAAAATCTGGAATATTGATGGGTTCAGATGGTGATCCAATCGGGGGGAAGTGGAGCTTTGATGAAGATAACAGAAATAAATTACCTAAAAATATTTCAATTCCTAAATTTCCAAAAATAAATGAAACCAATCATACAAAAAAATTAAAGCCTATTATTGAAAAGGAATTTAAAAATCACCCAGGGAGTACAAATAATTTTTGGTTTGCGACAGAATACGAAGACGTAGTTAAACTTTTAAATTTTTTTATAAAAGAAAAATCAAACTTATTTGGTGATTATGAGGATGCAGTTGATCAAAAAGATAATATTCTATTTCATAGTGCATTAAGTCCTTATATAAATTTAGGTTTAATTACTCCTGAATTTGTTATCCAAAAAATTTTAGATTTTCATAAAAAAAATAAAATTAGAATGAATTCTTTAGAGGGCTACATTCGCCAGGTAATTGGTTGGCGAGAATTTATGCGTGGAATTTATCAGTCCTATTCTCAAGAAATGGAAACTGGAAATTTTTTTAAACAAAATAGAAAGATGAAAAGTTCTTGGTATGATGGGACAACTGGTCTTCCACCTTTGGATTATGCAATTAAAAATGCTGTTAATCATGGTTGGTCACATCACATTGAAAGGTTAATGATCTTATCAAACATTATGAACCTTTGTGAAATTAAGCCAACAATTGTTTACAAATGGTTCATGGAGATGTTTGTAGACTCCTCAGATTGGGTGATGGTTCCTAATGTTTATGGAATGGGATTATTTAGTGATGGAGGAATTTTTGCGACCAAACCTTATATTTGTGGCTCTAGTTATTTTATGAAAATGATGGATTTTAAAAAGGGTGAGTGGTGTAACACCATGGATGGTCTTTACTGGAGATTTATTGACCGAAACAGAAAATTCTTTTTAAAAAATCCTCGTCTATCGATGATGGTAAGAATTTTTGATAAAATGAAATCAGATAGAAAAAAATTAATTTTATCAGAAGCTGATAAATTTATTAAGCTAAATACAAATTGATGAAAAAAGAAAATTTACCAACAAAAATTTGTCCAGTTTGCAAAAGACCATTTACTTGGCGAAAAAAATGGAAGTTGAATTGGGATAGAGTAAAATATTGTTCCAAGAAGTGTTCTAAGCTAAGCTAAGCTTAGTGAATATAATAGTACTACAGCATATTAAAATAGAAGACCCAGGTTATATTAAAGATTTAATGTTAGCTGATGGATTTAATTTAACTACCATTGAATTAGATGAAGGTGAAAAAATACCTGACGATTTAAGTAAATTTGATGGCATGTTTTGTATGGGGGGTCCAATGGATACTTATATGGAACAAGAATATCCTTGGTTAATAGAAGAAAAGAAAAAAATCAAAGAATTTGTTGTGAATTTAAAAAAACCTTATTTAGGTTTTTGTTTAGGTTGTCAGCTTTTAGGAGAAGTAGTTGGTGGAAAAGTAGTTAAATCTAAACCAGCAGAAATAGGAATTATGGATATTAATTTCTCTAATGAAAAAGACAAAGATAAATTATTTTCAAAATTTCCTAATACGATTAAAAGTTTACAATGGCACTCTTATGAGGTTCAAGGTATTGAAAATAATAAAGATGTAACTTTATTAGCTTCGTCCCCAATCACTAAGTATCAAATTTTTAAATATCAAAACCATGCTTATGGAATTCAATTTCATATAGAAATAAAAGATACCACAGTCAATGAGTGGGGATGTGTACCGGAATACAAAAAAGCTTTAGAAGATCAGCTTGGCAATGGTGCATTAGAAAGGTTTGATCAATCTGCAAAAGATAACATGAAAGATATGAATAACTATTCTAAAATGCTTTATAATAATTTTAAAAAACTTTTATGAATAATAAAATCTTTGAATGGGCAGGGGTTATAACTGCAATATTATATTCTTTGTTTGTTGCTTTAAATATAGGAATAGAATTTTTTGGTTTTTGTCTATTGCTTTTGTCAGCTATTTTAATTGGAATTTGGGCTTATAGGGGTGGTCATAAAGGAATTTTGTTACTACAATTTTTTTATGCAACAGCTGGAATTATTGGGATGGTTCGTTGGTTTTAGTTAAAAGTCGAAACTATTTTAGGAATATAATTTTTAAAATTAAAAAATCCTTTATTGCAGTATTGCCAAGCCAATTGATCAAGATTTCTATATAAAAAATCTATCTTTAAATTATTTGAATTTAAAAAATCTAAATTTTCACCTACTGTTGGATACAAACCATAACAATTTTCAATATTTGTTAATTCACCAATATCTACAATCTGGTAATCAATAGATTGATCTTTTAATCTTTGTCCTTGGTCTTCTATTAACTGAGATTTAAATTTCACTAATTTTTCACTGAGCTTTATGGATCTATTTTCATTTTTGTTAGAAACTAAGTAAATTTTTTTAAAGCTGTTGTCTTTGAAATCAGTGATTTCAAATGAGAGATTATTTTCAAAAATTAAAAGATTCTTATTCTCAATATTTTGTGGGTTTGTAAAACTTTGTTTTATTATTTGATAAGATTTTTCTGAAATTTTTGGAGGTACATTTTCATTTAATTTTATATTTTCAAATCTATTCTTAGTGAATTTTTTAATATTCCATTCACTAGCAAGGTAGTGTTTGCCTTGTGTTTGAACACCTGCAACCCATCGCCATCCAAGAGTGTTTGATGCAGCATCTCCATCATAAAGATGTTGCATGAAAAATTCTGCTCCTAACTGCCAAGGTAATTCTAGAGTAAAAATCCAAATACTAGCAAACCACATTCTTGTGTGATTATGCAAATAATTGTTATCTTTAAGTTCATTAACCCAAGCATTAAAACACTCAATGTCTGTTTTCCCATCAATCGCAGAAAGATAATTTTGATTATTTTGAAATTCATTTTTTATTTGATTTAATTCAGCAAGATAATCTGTCCAAACATTTGGTCTTAGTTCCAACCAACCTTTCCAATAAGTTCGCCATAGAACTTCTTGAATAAACTTTTCATTTTTTGAAAAAGAAAATTTACTTAGAGCTTTCCGAATGACTTCTTGTTCGTTAATTATTCCATGAGTTATGTATGGTGATAAGCAAGATATATTGGATCTTTTTTCAGGTCCAAAATCGAAATTTCTTAATCTTGAATACTCTGAAAGATTATTCTCAACAAAATTATTTAATTGATTTAAGGCCTTAGCCCTTGAAGCTTCAAATATCATTAAAAATTATTTTGATTTTTTTTTCTTAAGACCTAATTTGTCACTATGTCTTAATCTTAAAACAACAATTGCTCCAGCAATTAATAAAATTGCAACTGCTTCATAAACAAGTGCAGTAGGGTCCATTTCTTTACCTTGCAAAATAATAAATCGCGCTAGTGCGGTAATGGCAATAAGAAGTGGAAGGGTAATACTTATAGATTGTTGGCTCCAAAAAACTCTTACCATTGCTAGAACTTCTAAATATAGAAACATCAATAATAAATCTGCTAGCGTAACTGATTGGTTAGTAAACATGTTTTTAATTTCAATCCCAACAGCAATAACCGTACTGATTAAGATAATAACCATTAAAGCTAATTGTAAGTTTTTTGCTATCTTGTCCATTATTTATCTTTACTAAATGGTAGCCATTTTTCAATTGCAGATTTTAAGGGTCCATCATAAGGGATCGAATAAGAGTTTGGATTTGGACTAGTTAAAACTTCAATTCCTTTTGAAAATACAAATATAAATACTATTACAAAAACGATGACCATAATTTTAAAAGGATCAAAATTTTTTGTTTGAAAAACATTGGCTGATTTTGCTTCTGCTTTATGAAATTGTTTAAAGGTCATGTAGACAGCAAATATTAAACCAATATGAGCTAAAAAAAGTCCAGCCCATCCAAATGCAAAAGTTGTGTATGAAAAAATATATAAACTAAAAACTGTGGTCCAAATAAAACTTAAAACTAATAAAATTTGTAGTCTAACTGTTTTTGGAAGTGCACGCAGATCATTTTTACTATCATCAAATAAAATATTTGCAGCATCTTTCATCCAATTCTTTATTGATTCCATGTGATAAGGATATAATTTTTGGTGATTTAAACAAATGTTAATTTGTCCTAAACCTACCTATGAACGAAGCTTTTTTTTGTGAAAATTGATAAATCTTTCAACATTAGATTTATTAAATGACTTATTTTCTTCAAATGAAACCTTCTTCATTGAATAAGCACTGCTATTAGTAACTCTTGATTGAATTGTAATATTTCCTTTATACAATTTAAGCTTAACTGAGCCATTAACTTTACTTCTTTTTAGATCTACAATTTTTTGAAGTTTAAATCTTTCTTTTGAATACCAATAACCATTATAAATTAATTCAGCATATCTAGACATTACTTGATCTTTTTTATGCATAGTTTCTTTATCTAAAGTAACAGACTCAATTGCTCGATGAGCATTAATTAATAGGGTTCCACCAGGTGTCTCATATACACCTCTAGATTTGATACCTAAAAATCTATTCTCTACCAAGTCAACTCTTCCAATTCCATTTTTACCTGCTAGGTCATTTAACTTTGTTAATAATTTAGCAGGAGACATTTTTTTTCCGTTAATTCCAAAAGGATCACCATTTTTAAAATTGATAGTAACAAACGACGGTTTGTTAGGTGCCTTTTCTGGAGAAACTGTTCGTTGAAAAATAAATTCTGGTGCAGAATTTTTTGGATTTTCTAAAACCTTACCTTCAGTTGACGTATGAAATAAATTGTCATCCACAGAAAAAGGAGGCGCACCTTTTTTATCTTTAGGAATAGCTATGCCATGTTTCTTTGCATAATTAATTAAGTCTGTTCTAGATTTTAGTTTCCAAATTCTCCACGGAGCTATGATTTTAATTTTAGGACCAAAATAATGATAACCTAATTCAAACCTAACTTGGTCATTACCTTTACCAGTTGCTCCATGTGAAACTGCATAAGCCTTAAATTTTTTAGCTACTCTTATTTGATCTTTTGCAATTAGAGGTCTTGCTATTGATGTCCCTAATAAATAAACACCCTCATAGATCGCGTGTCCTCTGATCATGGGATAAACATAATCCTTAACAAAAATATCTTTTAAATCTTTAACAATTATATTTTTAACACCAAATTTTTTTGCATTAGTAATAATTTTTTTTCTATCAATTTCTTGTCCAACATCTGCTGTATAACAAATTACATCTGCATCATAATTTTCTTGAAGCCATTTTAAAATTATAGAAGTATCGAGCCCTCCAGAATAAGCTAGAACAATTTTCTTTTTTGATTTCATTAAATTAACTACAAGCTTTTCTTGAAGCGTTATAAGCTTTAGTAAATCCTAATAATGAGTAATGGTCAATTGTTTGAGAACCTTGTTGATTGTATCCAGTGATCATAATTCTAGATCCTTTTCTCATTTGTTTGATCATTTTTAATTCGATTTTGTTATCTGCAATCCACGCAAAACCTTGTTCTTTAATATCAAATTTAAATTTATTCTTCCCTGAAGCAGCTGTTACAGAATTATTTTTGTTGAATTCATAACCCGGGGTAACACTTACTTCATTTTTTATATTGTCGTTTGGTCTAAATGCTACAAATAATTTTGCATCTCTTTTATTAGTTTTGGGTGCTTGTAAAATAGGCATTGATTGCGCAAAGCATACTTTACCGTCAGCATCTATAACGACCATTGCCTCCCAATCTTTATATTTACCAATTTTTTTAATTTCCTGAGCTGAAACTTGAGTAATACCACTTATAAAAAATATTCCTAACAATATTGTAATTTTTTTAATTATGGACATGGATTTGGATAAATTGTTTGTACGTAGTTAATTTCTTTAATGACATCATCAGATAAGTTTACATTTACACTTTCTATATTTGTTTTCAACTGCTCCATTGTAGTTGCTCCAATTACTACACTAGTCATAAAGTCTTGGATTTCACAAAATTTTATCGCCATCTGACTCATATCTAGACCAAACTTTTCACTAATTTTATAATAATGTTCAACGGCATCCTCAGTATTTGGCTTTCTATACCTTGTCCAGAAATCGAAATCTCTCTCCATTCTTGATCCTTTGGGGAAATTCTTATTTCTATACTTTCCACTTAAATATCCACTTGCAAGTGGTGAGTAAGCTAAGCAGCCAATGTTTTCTCTTATAGATACTTCAGCTAGTCCAACTTCGTAAGATCTATTTAATAAACTATAAGGATTTTGGATTGACATCATTCTTGGCAACTTTTTATCTTTGGATAACTGAAGATAATTTAAAACTCCCCAAGGGGTCTCATTTGATAAACCAACGTATCTTATTTTTCCCTGATCAATATATTTATTTAACTCCGCAAGAACATCTTCAAATTTATTCCATTCATTTTCCTTATGAACATAACCAAGTCTCCCAAAATTATTTACATTTCTTTCTGGCCAATGAAGTTGATATAAATCTATATAATCAGTTTTAAGTCTTTTAAGACTGTCATTTAAAGCAGATTCTAAGTTTGGACCTGTAAAACTATTTTCTCCACTTCTTAAATAATCTCTTGCTGGACCAGCAACTTTTGTTGCTAGAATGACTTTGTCTCTTTTTTTTGTTTTTTCAAACCAGTTTCCAATAATTTCTTCTGTATCACCATAGGTTTCCTCTCTTGGTGGTACTGCATATAATTCAGCAGTGTCCCAAAAATTTACTCCTTGATCTAAAGCAAAATGCATTTGTTCAAATGCTTCAAGCTCAGTATTTTGTTCTCCCCACGTCATAGTACCGAGACAAATTGTACTCACTTTAATATCGGTATTACCTAAATTTTTGTAATTCATTAGAAATATTAAGTTAAAATTTTGTTTATCTTTTAAGGTATCTTGAATAATTAGTAAAAGAATATATATATTACTTATTATGGAATATGATAAAAACGGAATACTAAATAGAGCAAAAGCAGCACAACAAACAGCTGCTGTAATGGATGAAGGCTTAAGAGCCTACATGCTAAAAGTTTATAACTACATGGCAACAGGTATATTGCTAACTGGAATAGTAGCATTATTAACATTTAAAATGTCTGTTGTTACTAACGATGCAGGTTCAATCGTTGGTCTAACGCAGATGGGGAATGCAATTTATTTATCAGGTCTTAAATGGCTTGTAATGTTAGCACCTCTAGGTATCGTTTTTTACATGAGTTTTGGAATTAATAAGATGAGTGCATCAAAAGCACAAACTACGTTTTGGGTTTTTGCAGCTTTGATGGGTCTATCATTATCTTCAATTTTATTGGTTTATACTGGAATGAGTGTAACAAGAGTTTTCTTCATTACATCTGCAACATTTGGAGCGATGAGTATTTATGGATACACAACTAAAAGAGATCTTACAAAGTTTGGATCTTTTTTAATGATGGGTCTAATTGGAATAATTATAGCTTCAATTGTTAATATCTTTATGAAATCTTCTATGATGTATTTTGTGATTTCAATTTTAGGTGTTTTAATATTTGTTGGTTTAACAGCTTATGACACTCAGAAAATCAAAAATATGTATGTTGCGTCAGACTCAGGAGAGTTAATGGGCAAGAAAGCTGTAATGGGCGCTTTAACTTTATATCTAGATTTTATCAATCTATTTATAATGTTGTTAAGATTATTTGGTCAAAGAAGATAAATTTATTTTTGAAGTTTCTTCCAGTTGGTATTTTTTAATAAAATTCTAAGATCGTAGGAATTTTTTAGTATTTTACCATTCGTATCAGTAATTAAATATTTAAGATTTTTATTTTTAGGCTTAAAATTTTTACAAATTTTATATAGAGCATTTTCAGTAGCATTTCTAAAAACACTAAACCCCACTTGCTTACTTGAAATACTTAAACCGTAATCTTTCCAAGAACCTTCAGAAACCATCTTGGCATATAAGTCTAATATAATTTTAAGCTCATCTTTTTTCAAAAAAATGTTTTTCTTCTATTTTATTATGTGGATTATTAACTACTAATTTTAAATTACTACGCATCAATCTTATGTTTATTAATTAATGGTACCTGAAACCCTGTGAATATTATTGTGATTGGAAGCATTCCCCATACTTTAAAATTAACCCAAAATTCTTCAGTTTGAGTTCTCCAAACAATTTCATTTAATAAAGCAAGACCAAAGAAAAAATACATCCATCGTTTATTAAGAATTTCCCAACCAATATCAGTTAGAGGAATAGATTTACCCATAATTTTTTTAAGAATAGGTTCATTGGTAAAATATTTCCCAAAAAATAACGCAAGAGCAAACATAATGTTGATGATAGTTGGTTTAACGTAAATAAATATAGGATCATTAAAGTAGATTGTTAATCCACCAAAAAAAGTAATTAAAATTCCACTTACTAAAGGCATTGGAGGAATTTTTTTTTCAAAAAACCAAACTACTGCCAATGCAACTAAAGTTGCAACTATTAGTGGAGGTATTGCTACAGATAAATTTTTACCACTATTGTAATAATAGAAAAAAAATATTGCTAAAGGACCGAAATCAGTAACAAATTTTAAAAAAGATTTATTCACTTAAAAGATATTAACATATTTGCCACATCACAAAACATTTATATTTTTAGCATTGATTTTTATTTCTAAATACCCATACTAAGATTAATGCCAGTTCAGAAAGCTAAATTTTCAATTGGAGACATTGTAAAGCATAAACACTTTGAATTTAGAGGTGTGATTTATGATGTTGATTTTGAGTTTAATAATTCTGAAGAATGGTATCAATCTATTCCAAAAAATGTTAGACCAAGAAAAGATCAACCATTTTATCACTTATTAGCAGAAAATGATGAGATAACTTATGAAGCTTATGTTTCTGAGCAAAACTTGCTGATAGATGACTCTGATGAACCAATAAAACACCCTTTAATTGAAGAGATTTTCTCAGGAAAAAAAGGCTCTAGTTATTTCAAGCTCTCTAATTAAGGCAACCATCATTCAACCACATTTAGCTCAAATCTAGGCCATACAAATTAGCTATATTTTAAGTATCTTCTGGTCAAGAGTGTTAAACGTTAATTTCAATCTTATTATCTCCCCTCTGCATTCTTGATCAGAAAACTATTTAATAATAGAAATCACCAAAAAAAATTCTAAATTAAAATATGTTTAAACTTTTTGAACCTAACAAGATTTTCAAAATCACGTCAAAAGCACCTAAGTACGTTTTATTTTTGTTTATTGTTGTATTGAGTGTTGGTTTAGTTGAAGCATTAATTATATCGCCTGAAGATTATAAACAAAGCGATGCAGTTAGGATTATGTATGTTCATGTTCCTGCCGCTTGGATTTCACTTGGAATATTTTCTTCTATAACTTTGTTATCTATTTGTGGTTTTGTATTTAGAAACAAAAACTTTTTTTTAATCTCTAAAAGTTTAGCTCCTTCAGGATTTGTTTTTAATATTATTGCTTTAGTTACAGGATCAATTTGGGGAAAACCAACTTGGGGGACATGGTGGGCTTGGGATGCAAGAATTACTTCGATGTTAATATTAGCTTTATTCTATGCAATGTATTTAATTGTTTGGAGAATTTATGATAAGGAAGAAAAAGTCTACAAGATCTCAACTTTTATAACTATTTTAGGAATTATTAATGTTCCAATAATAAAGTACTCAGTTGATTGGTGGAATACACTCCATCAACCTGCATCTATTAATATTTTGTCAAAAAGCTCAATTCATTCATCAATGCTTTACCCATTATTAATAATGACTGCGGCATTTGCTCTTTTTTCATTGTTAATTTTCTTAATGAAATATAATACAGAACTGATAAAAATTAAAAATAAAGGCTTAGATAGATTATGATAAATGAATTATTTTTTATGAATGGATATGCAGTGTATGTGTTATCTGCTTTTAGCTTTACGTTATTAAGTTTCTTGGGTTTATATTTAGTAACTAAAATGCAATTTGTTAAAGAACAAAACAAATTTGTTGCTAAATTTGGATCACTTACTACTGAGCAGGCTAATTCTGCAAAATCTCAAAGAATAAATAAAGAAATTTTAGCAAACGTAACAAATAATTAACTTTTTAACCATGTATGGTCGAAAAGTTAAATTAAGATTTCTGTTTATAATAATAGTCTTAATTACTTTAATTTTAACAACATTTTTGATTTTAAAATCATTAGAGGAAAATGTTGTATATTTTCAATCGCCTTCTGAAATAAAATCACTTACTGAAATAGATAAAAGCAAAATAAGAGTTGGAGGTATGGTTAAAAAAAATTCTATTTCTATAAATTCAAATGAAGTTAACTTTATAATAACAGACTTTAAAAATGAAATAAATGTTACTTATTCGGGTGCAGTACCAAATTTATTTGCTGAGGAAAAAGGTGTTGTTGCAGAAGGTTTTTTAAAAGATAGAAACTTCTTCTCTGCAACAAAAATTTTAGCAAAGCATGATGAAAATTATATGCCACCAGAAGTAAAAGAAGCATTAGGGGAAAAATAAATTGATTTATAGTATTGTTGGATATTATTCGTTAATATTAGGATTAATTATTGGATTATCGTTATTTTATTTTTCATATAAAAATTTTAATAATTCAAACGTATTAGATACCAAAATATTATCATTTACATTTTTACAATTATTTTTTGTTGTCATAAGTTTTTTGTGTTTGATTTTTTCTTTTGTTATTTCGGATTTTAGTAATGAAACAGTATTTAATAATTCTCACACTACCAAACCATTATTCTACAAAATAAGTGG
>CACFEM010000005.1 GCA_902565325.1 uncultured Pelagibacteraceae bacterium | reverse complement strand
ATAGAATTGGTATGATTAGATTTGGTAGTAGAGCAGACGTTTATTATGAAAATTATGAACCACTAGTTAAAGTTGGTCAAACAGCAATTTCAGGAGAAACACTGCTGGCTAAAAATTAATTTATGGAACAGCCAAAGAATAATTTTAAATTAGTTACAGACAAAAAGAATGCAAGAATGCTTCTTCCAAACATCCTTACATTAATAGGAGTTTGCATAGGTTTAACTTCAATTAGATTTGCATTAAGTGGAGAGTTTCATTTAGCAATCATTGCTATAATATTTGCTGCATTAATAGATGGCTTAGATGGAAGAATTGCAAGATTGATAAAAGGAACCTCAAAGGTTGGTAAGGAATTAGATTCACTTACTGACATGATAAGTTTTGGTGTTGCTCCAGCATTTATAATGTATTTTTGGAAATTAAATACTTTTGGTAGATTTGGCTGGCTATTATGTTTGGTATATGTGATTTGTGTTGCTTTAAGACTTGCAAGATTTAATATTAGTTCTAATCAAGAACCTTCTTGGAAAGATAATTTCTTTGAAGGGGTTCCATCACCTGCTGGTGGCATATTAGTTTTAACACCTTTAATTATAAGTTTAAGTGGATTTGATTATATAAAAATTAATTACGAAATAATCGTTCCAGTTTTTTTTATAGCAACATCATTTCTATTAATAAGTAAACTTCCAACCTATTCTTTTAAAAAAATAGTGATCCAAAGAAAAGCAACAATTTTTTTATTATTTACAATTGTTCTATTTTTTGGACTTTTATTAATTTATACATTTAATGTTATTGCTATAAGCAGCATAATTTACCTAAGTTTGATACCAATTAGTTTTTTTCACTATCAAAAAATGAAAAAAATTCATGAAAATGACAAAATTCAAGATGAAGATGATCTTGAAGACGTACTTTAATGAAAAAAAATGTCATTGTATCTTTAGCTGACGCAAACTATTTTCCTTTATTAAACGAACTAGTAAATTCAATAAAAAGTTTTAATGAAAGCAAGAATGTTGCAATTTGTATTTTAGATGCAGGATTAACAGATGACCAAAAAGAAATTTTACTTAAAAAGGTTGATGAAATTAAATCTGCTGAGTGGGATATTGAAGTTCCTGGGTATAAAGTTAAAGGTAAAGAGTGGTTAAAAAGTCAAGTATCTAGAGCATTTCTACCTAAATATTTTCCTGATTATGAAAAGTATTTGTGGATTGATTGTGATGCTTGGGTAAATGATTGGGAGTGTATAGAGCTTTATTTTAAAGCTTGCGATAATGGAAAATTAGGCATCACTCAAACTATAGGACCTGGATATAAAATTACTTCAAGAGTAAATTGGTTATTTGGCAAACTTGCAATAATCAAATCACAAAATTTCAAACATGCAGTGAAATCAAATATTGGTTATGAGAAAGCTAGGAAGTTAGCTTTTGCTCCTCATATTAACATAGGTGTATTTTCATTAGAAAATAATTCTCCAGGGTGGGCTTCATGGCAGAAGAATTTATCTCAAGCGTTAAAAGCTGGAAATATTTTTGGGAGTGAAGGACTTGCAATTAATATGTCTGTTTATATTGATGATTTAGAAACAGAGTTTTTACCATTAAATTGTAATTGGATTACAAGCAACCTTTTACCAAAATATGACGAGAACAATGATACTTTTGTTGAACCATTTCTTCCAAATTATAAAATTGGAATTATTCACTTAGCTGCAGGGATTTGGAAAGATGGTAAAGACATGAGAATTGACAAAAGTATAAAAATTGAAATTAAAACTTTACAAGATAAAATAATACTTAAAAGTTTAAGATATAGTAATTAATTGAAAAAAAATAAAATCTCTAAAAACTGGGTAAATAAGCAGCGCAGAGATATTTATGTTAGACAATCTAAAGTTGATGGTTATAGAGCAAGATCAGCTTATAAATTATTGGAAATTGATGAAAAGTTTAAAATATTTAAAGGAGGTTTGTCAGTTATTGATATTGGTGCTGCTCCTGGTTCCTGGTCACAATATGCTATGAAAACAGCTAAAAGTGGCAAGTTAATATCTATAGATCTTAAAAAAATGGAACCCATAGGTAACAGTATTCAAATTCAAGGAGATTTTACTGAAGAAAAAACTCAAGAAGAAATCAAGAAAAACATCAGTGGCAAAGTAGATGTTGTAATGTCTGATATGGCTGTAGATACAACCGGAATTAAAAATATTGACTCAATTCAAACTGGAGAGCTATGTAAAGAAGCGATGTACTTTGCTAAAGATCTTATGAAAGAAAATGCATATTTTATCTCAAAAATTTTTATGGGCGGTACATTTAACGAAATCGTCGCAGAGGGAAAAAAATATTTTAAAGAAGTTAAGGTTTTTAAACCAAAATCTAGCAGAAAAGATTCTAAAGAAAGTTTTATAATTTGTAGAAAGATTCGATAGAGACTTTTAATTTAAAAGGAATCATATATAAAAGATTATGGTTCCTATAAAAGAAGCACTTACCTTTGACGATGTTACACTAGCTCCAAAGTATTCAGAAATATTACCCTCTGATGCAGACACAAGCGTGTCTTTAACAAAGCATTTAAAACTTAAAATTCCTCTCTTATCATCTGCAATGGATACTGTAACAGAAAGCAGAATGGCAATAGCTATAGCTAAAGCTGGTGGTATTGGAGTAATCCACAGAAACCTTGATATAAAAAAACAAATATCAGAAATAAAAAAAGTAAAAAAAGAAAAACTAATTGTTGGAGCGGCTGTAGGTGCATCAGCCAGTGAATTTATTAGAGCTAAAGAAATAATTAAAGAAGGTGTAGATTTAATCGTAGTAGACACAGCGCACGGTCATACAAAAAAAGTTTCTGAAATAATAAAATATATTAAAAAAAATAAATCTAAAAAAATTGCGTTGTGTGCAGGAAATATTGCAACACCAGAAGCTGCAAAATTCCTAATAAAGTTAGGAGTAGATATAATTAAAATTGGTATAGGGCCAGGTTCTATTTGCACAACAAGATTAGTTGCTGGAATAGGAGTTCCTCAATTAAGCGCAATTTTAGCTGTAAGAACTGGTTTAAAGAATAAAAATGTTAAAATAATTTCAGATGGTGGAATAAAATATTCTGGTGATTTAGCAAAAGCATTTGCGGCAGGTGCAGATGCTGTAATGATTGGTTCATTATTTGCAGGTACTAATGAAACTCCAGGAAAATTAATTAAAAAAAATGGACAACTTTTCAAAAGCTTTAGAGGAATGGGTTCTGTAGGTGCTATGAATAAAGGATCAGCTGATAGATACTTTCAAAAAAAACAAAAAGATTCCTCAAAATATGTACCTGAGGGCGTTGAAGGTTTTGTAAAATATAAAGGAGATGTTGGAAGTATTATTTATAAATTAATTGGTGGATTGAAATCTTCCATGGGTTATCTTGGGTCAAAAACAATCATTAAATTAAGAAATAAACCACAATTTGTGAAAATTACAAAAGCTGGATTTTATGAAAGTATGGTTCATAATGTAGATGTGGTAAAAAACGATAACAAATATTAATGAGCAAATTTTTTAAATTAATAGGATTAATACTTTTAACTGTTTCTTTTAACAATACGTCTTTTAGTAAAGAAAATTTTTTTAATGAAGCTTTAAAGTTGTTTAAAAAAGAAAAATATGAAGATGCGCGTTTTTTATTTGAAAGAAATATAGTTTTTAATCCAAAAGACGCAAAGTCATATTTATATTTAGCAAAAATTTATAACCAAGAAGAAAATCAAAGAAAAGAAGAATACAATTTAGAAACAACACTTTTAATTGAGCCAGATAATGAGGAAGCTTTATTAATGTTAATGAAAATTGCATTAGAAAAATCGAATTATGAAAAAGTCAAAGATCTTTCTGATAAATTTGTGAAAGTTTGTAAAAGTTTATGTGATGAAAACAAAGATATTCAAGAGTCATTAAAAAATATTGAACCTGAAAATAATGAGTCTTGATCAAAACCTTAATAAAATCTTAATAATAGATTTTGGTTCTCAATTTACTCAATTAATTGCAAGAAGAGTAAGAGAATTAGGTGTGTTTTCAGAAATAGTTAGTCACAAAAAAATAAAACTAAAAGACATAAATCACAGTATTAAAGGAATAGTATTATCTGGTGGTCCATTAAATGTTTATCAAATAAATAAATATTCATTTGATAAAAAAATTCTACAGCTTGATGTACCTGTTCTTGGAATATGTTTTGGGCATCAAATTTTGTCAAAACTTAATGGTGGAAGAGTAAAACAATCAAAACATAGAGAATTTGGTCTAGCTAATGTTTATAAAAAAAATAACAGTCTTTTAACAACTAATTTTTTTGGAAATAAAAAATCCAAACAAGTTTGGATGAGTCATGCTGATCAAGTTTCAAAACTTCCTAAGAATTTTAAAGTTGTTGCATCAAGTACGAATTCAAAATTCGCTATTGTTGAAAATAAAATAAAAAAATATTATGGAGTGCAATTTCATCCAGAGGTGACTCATACAGAAAACGGAAAAAAATTAATAAGTAATTTTATTTTTTTAATTTGTAAAATTAAACGAAATTGGTCTTCTAAGGATCAAAAAAATCAGCTCATTAAAGATGTTCGAAAACTAGTTGGAAATAATAAAGTTATTTGTGCATTGTCAGGAGGGGTGGATAGTAGTGTAGTTGCTCAATTGCTGAATAAAGCCATTGGTAAAAAACTTTATTGTATTTTTGTAAACACTGGTCTTTTAAGAAAAAATGAGGAAGTACAAGTAGTTAAAACTTTTATGAAGCGTTTAAAAATGAATTTAATTTATGTAAATGCTGAAAAAGAATTTTTAAAAAAATTAAAAAATGTTTCTGATCCAGAGAAAAAAAGAAAAATAATTGGTAATTTATTTATTAAAATATTTGAGCGATATGCTAAGAAAATTAAAAATGTTAAATTTTTAGCTCAGGGAACTCTTTATCCTGATTTAATTGAGAGCAAATCTGTTACTGGCAGCCAAACTTCAAAAATAAAATCCCATCACAATGTCGGTGGTTTACCTAAAAAAATGAATTTAAAATTAGTAGAGCCACTAAAATTCTTATTTAAAGATGAAGTAAGAAAATTAGGATTGGCATTAAATTTAAGTAAAGAGATTATTTCAAGACATCCATTCCCTGGACCTGGATTAGCCATTCGAATGCCAGGGATAATTACAAATGACAAAATTAAAATTTTAAAGGAAGCAGATTATTATTTTATCCAAGCTTTAAAAGATCATGGTCTTTACCATAAGATTTGGCAAGCCTATGCAGCTTTGCTCCCAGTTAAAACTGTTGGGGTCATGGGAGATAATCGTACTTATGAATATTTATGTTTGTTGAGAGCAATTACTTCTGAAGATGGTATGACAGCAGATTATTATGAATTTAATAAGAGTTTTATGCAAAACATATCTAATAAAATTGTAAATAGTATTAGAGGAATAAATAGAGTTGTATATGATGTTACATCAAAGCCACCAAGTACTATTGAATTAGAATAATTTTTAACTATAAGTATTGTTATGAAATATTTACATACAATGATTAGAATTAGTGATGTTGATGCATCTCTTAAATTTTTTTGTGAGGGTCTTGGACTTAAAGAAACAAGAAGGAAAGATAGTGAAAAAGGAAGATACACTTTAATTTTTCTTGCTCCACCAAATGATGAAAAGACAGAAATTGAATTAACATACAACTGGGATGGCGACGAGCTAGGAGAGGGTTCAAGAAATTTTGGCCATTTAGCTTACAGAGTAGATAATATTTATGAAACTTGCCAAAAACTTATGGACATGGGTTATACAATTAATAGACCTCCAAGAGACGGGCATATGGCTTTTGTTAGATCGCCAGATAAAATTTCAATTGAATTACTTCAAGATGGATATTTAGATCCCCAAGAACCTTGGGCCTCAATGGAAAATACTGGTATTTGGTAAAATTTTTGAATGTGGACTGAGAAGTTCAATAGACAATATAAAGAGAAAATTAAAAAATTAACTATAAATTTTGCAGATATTAAAAAGGGGGAAACTATGTTGGTTTCATCTCCAGTTTCAATTGCAAAGTATATTAAAAAAATTCCTAAAGGAAAAAAAAAGACTGTTAATGAAATGAGAGAAGCTCTAGCCAAAAAAGCTAAAGCTAACAAAACATGCCCTGTTTCTACAGGAATTTTTTTGAGAATTGCAGTAGAAGCATCTTTAGAAGAGCAAAGTAAAAAAAAATTAAAAAAACCCAAACTTCCTTTTTGGAGAATTATTGATGAGAAATCTACTATTGCAAAAAAACTAACTATATCAAAAAAGCTTTTGAAAGCATATAAAAGCCAAGAATCAATAAATGAATAAAATTAAAAAATTATTATCAAAAAAAAACAAAAGTAAAATTGTTAGCTTAACAGCTTACTCTAAAAATATAGCATCAATCTTAGATAACTACTGTGATATTGTTCTTGTTGGAGACTCTCTTGGTTCCGTTTTATATAATTATAAATCTACTCGACAGGTAACTTTGGATGTGATGATTGAACATTCAAAGAGTGTAAGAATGGGGGTTAAGAAAGCTTTAATGGTTGTCGATATGCCTCACAACACTTACAGAAATCCAAAAGAAGCACTAAAAAATGCTAAAAAAATAATATCAAAGACGAAATGTGATGCTGTAAAATTAGAAGGTGGAAAAAAAATTTATAACTCTATCCAAACTCTAGTAAAAAATAAAATTCCTGTAATGGGTCATTTAGGATTACTTCCTCAGTCAGATAAAACATTCAAATTCAAAGGTAAGAAAAAATCAGAAAGAGAAAATATTTTAAAAGAAGCAAAATTATTAGAAGGAGCAGGAGTATTTTCTATTGTATTAGAATGTGTTGAAACATCATTGGCCAAATATGTAACTAAACAAATCAATATCCCAACTATTGGAATAGGAGCTTCAAATAACTGTGATGGACAAATATTAGTATCCGATGATCTTATAGGACTTAATCCAATTAATGCTAGATTTGTAAAAAAATATGCAAATATTCATAAACAAATCAAAAATGCTGTATCAAATTATTCAAAAGAAGTTAGAAAAGCTCAATTTCCATCAAAAAAATATTCTTATTAATTAAAATAAAAGTTATCTTATAGAAAAAGGATCAAGCGTAGGCTCGTCTGAAGTGTAAAACCAAGTTGTTTTTACTCTGGTGTAATCTTTAATAGAGTCTAGACCTGCTTCTTTGCCATAGCCACTGTCTTTAATTCCTCCAAATGGAGCTGAAGGTGAAATTAATCTATAAGTATTAACAAAAGTAATTCCTGCTCTGATTGCTTTAGAAACTCTCATTCCACGTGCAAGATTGCTAGTGTATACACCTGATGATAATCCATATTGATTATCATTCATTTTTTCAATTACCTCTTCTTCAGTATCAAATTTCATCACTGATAACACAGGTCCAAACAATTCGTTTTCTGCTACTGGAAGATTATGATTATCACATTCAATAATTGTTGGAGGAAAGTAATATCCTTTATTTGAAAAGGAATCTCTCTTACCTCCACATCTGATTTTACCACCTTGATCAATAGTATTTTTTATATTCTTTTCAATAACTTCTAATTGTTTGAAACTACTAAGGGGACCCATCTCTGTTTTGGCATCCATTGGAGCTCCGATTTTAATTTTTAGTGCGCGTTTAGAAAGTTTATCTAAAAATTCATCATAAATTCCTTTTTGAATATAAAGTCTTGAACCAGCTATACAACTCTGACCGCTTGCACCAAATATTCCTGCTGTAATTCCATTAATAGCATTTTCTTGTTCTGCATCATCAAATACAGCAACTGGGCTTTTGCCACCTAATTCTAAACTTACTTCAGAAAGATTTTCAGCCGAATTTTTTATTATATGTCTTGCAGTTTCAGGCCCTCCAGTAAAAGCAATTTTTTCAACTAAATTATGCGTAGTCAAAGCTTTGCCACATGGATCACCAAAACCAGTTAGTACATTAACAACTCCTTTAGGTATTCCAGTTTTTTCAATTAATTTTGCAAACTCAAATAAAACTGCTGGAGCAAGTTCTGAAGATTTAATAACAACAGTATTTCCCATTGCTAAAGCTGGCGCTAATTTTGTTGCAGTTAAAAACATTTGTGAATTCCAGGGAATAATTGCTGCAACTACTCCAATAGGAATTCTTGTAGTGATGGCTTGAATATTTGGTTTATCAATTGGTAGAACAGTACCCTCGACTTTGTCAGCTAATCCAGCATAGTAGTCATAATATTCTGCAATATAAATTGCTTGTTTTTTTGTTTCTCTAAAAAGTTTTCCAGTATCAATCGTTTCAATTTCTCCAAGCATTTCAGCATTGGCTCTTAATTGATCTCCAATTGCTCTTAAAAATTTTGCCCTGTCTCTTGGAAGTAATTTTGGCCATTCTCCCTCAAAAGCTTTTTGTGCTGCTTTGACTGCCTTATCTACATCTTTAGCGCTAGCTTCAGGTACTGTTGCCCAAGGTTCATTATTTTCAGGGTTTAGTGTTTCGAAAGTTTTTTTACTTTCGGAATCTATCCATTCTCCATCAATATACATTTTATAATGTTTTAATTTACTCATTTTGTTCAACAAAGTTTTTGATTGATAAATTTACATCATTCGCACATTCAATACCACAAAGATGTTTGCCATCTTTAATTATCTTTAATTGACTGTTAGTAATAATTTTGTTTAATTCATTTGACATTTCAACTGTTGAACCAATATCAAATTCTCCAGTCATAATTAAAGTATTAACATTTATTTTGTCAAAATTTTCATCATTTTTGTGATTGACAAAAAGTTCATAAACTTTAAGAAAATTTTTCATGTTATTAGAAGATAAAATATTACTTATTTTTTCATAAATACTTGGGTTATTTTCAAGATATTTATCTGTAAACCATCTCTTTAACGCTTGTTTAGAAAGTTTTAATTCTTTTTTTGCTTGCTCAAATCTTTGATTTACTATTTTTTGCTGTTCCTCTGATCTTTTGTAGATCGAACATAAAAGTGTTAAAGATTTTAAACGGTCACTAAATTTTGTAGCAAAATTTCTTGCAATCAATGAACCAATCGAGAAACCAACAACATGTATTTTTTTTATTTTTAAATGATCAATTAGATCAATTAATTGATCTGAAAAGTCATCAAAAGTAATTTTGTCTTTATTTAATGAAGATTTACCATGTCCTAATATATCGTATGAAAGTGTGCTGTAATTTTTAAAAAATTCTAATTGGGGTTGCCAAATTTCATAGGTTAACCCCACTCCATGAATAAATACTATTGGTATATCTTGCTCTTTTTTATTAAAAAAATAATATGTTCCTGTTTCAGTAGTCCCAGTTGTCATCAAGAATTATTTAGGCTCAATTCCCATTTCTTTCATATCTTGATATCTATCACCTGTTCTAGCGTGCGCTCTTCCACTAGAAGCACCTCCAATAGCAATAACAACTTCATCATCAAATGGAGCATCATGAATAGTAAATTCGTGAGTTAAATAGTAGGGCCTTAAACCAGAGTCTGTTTTGTGCATCATAGGTATTGAAATTTTTGACCCAGCTGGTCCTCGTGTATTAGTGAAGCTCAAATAAGAAGTTCCTCCAACAGCATCTCTAAATTTATTTCCAAATCTTAATGTATGTATAAAAGCAGAAGCATGTTCAATCTCCCCATTTAAACCAACAATGCCTGCCTTTCCATAAGCTAATATTTTTTCTGGTGAACCTATTTCTTTGATTAGTTCCGGTACAAGTAAATCTCCTAATTTTGGAGCAAAATCTAAAATTGCAGGTCTTAAATTCTCAACAAACCCTTGTCCGTGCCATGGATTTTTAAATACCGCCGCTACAGAAACTAGCAGGACTGGTTCTTTTGCCTCTTTACCACCTTCGATGAAAGTTTTATCAACAAATTTTGCAAATTTTCTTAACTCTAAATTCATTTTTTTTTTCTGTGCTTGAAACTATCTCTTCTAAAACTGTATAATGCTTTTGGATCCACATCAACATCAATAACAGATGGCTTATTTGTTTTAATAGCAGCTCTCACTGCTTCATCAATTTGTGAAATTTTTGTGACCTTAAATCCTTTTGCTCCGTAAAGTTCAGCAACTTTATCAAAAGATGGACTTGTTATATCTGCACCCAAGTATCTTTTTCCAAAAAAATCTTTTTGATAAGCTTTTTCAGCACCCCAACTTTGATTGTTCATCACAATAGTCGTTGTGTTTATTCCATATTCTACAGCAGTACTTAATTCCGATATTGTCATACCGAATCCACCATCACCCATAAGACTTACAACATGTTTTGTTGGTTTTGCAATTTTAACACCAAGACCACAAGCAAAAGAGAAACCAACTAAACCAAAATCTAAAGGTGTAAATAAAGAAGGAGGATCGTAATATTCAAGGGCGTCTGTGGCTTGTAAACAAAGCGTTCCAGCATCTAGAGTGATTGCAGAATTTTTAGGTAAAGCTTTTCTGAGTTTTTTAAATAAACCCTTTGGCTGTATAGGAAAATTTTTTCCTAGATTATTGTTATCCCTATCAATTAAATATTTACTTCTTTCTTTTAAATATAAATTTGTCCAATTTTTAACATCAATTTCGATTTTGTTTTTTTTAATTTGCTCATAAATTTGTTTTGTTGCTGTTGCAGCATCTGCATGAATACCAATCTTTATTGGAAAATATTTACCAAGCATTTTTTTCTCTAATTCAATATGTACTATTTTTGCTTTTTTATTAATGTTTTCATATGAGTAGAAAGTTGAGTTAAACCCAAGTCTTGTACCAATTGCCAAAATAACATTTGCCTCTTTAACCAGTCTTGATGCAACTGGATTACCTCTAGGGCCCATTTGCCCTGCATGTAATTTGTGATTAAATGGAATTGCATCTCCATGTCCAGCTGCAGTTACTATTGGTAAATTACAAAATTCTGCTAATTTTATTATCTCTTTATATTTAGAATTATATTTTATTCCAGCACCAACAATAATAACTGTTTTGTTCGATGAACTAATTAAATTTGCAGTTTTTTTAATTTTTTCTTTATCACCTTTTAATTTACTCTCTGAAACAAATGAAGGTTTTTTGGTATTTATATTGTAAGAGTTAGAAGCTGCTAAAATATTCCTTGGTAAATTTACACAAACAGGTCCTCTTCTTGGACTCATAGCTAAATTAAAGGCATTACTCATAATATTAGGAATATTTTTTGAATTTTTTATAGTCCAAGTTTTTTTTGTAATTGGTGTAAACAAAGACTGTTGATCTAAACCTTGAAATGCATCTTCCATTTTATCTTTAGTTGAATATGAACCTGCAAGCGCAACTACTGGTGAAAAAGCTGCTTTTGCTTGAGCAATACCTGTAACTAAATTAGTAGCACCAGGTCCATTTTGGCCTGCAATAATTACGCCAGGTTTATTCGAGGCTCTTGCATAACCATCAGCCATATGGGATCCAGTTCTTTCATCTCTGACACCAATAAATTTTATATTTTTTTCATGATAGAGAGCATCAAACATTTCCATTGTTGCTGAACCAATAAGTCCAAAAACATGTTTTACTCTCTCTTTTTTTAATGATTGAACAGCAGCTTGTCCGCCGCTAATTCTTTTTCGTTTTTTATTCACGAAACTTTTTTTACTTCAGTATCAAAATCATCTTGGAAGTGAGGCATAACTTTCTCTGTGAAAAGTTTTATACTTTTCATACAATCTTTATGCTTCACACCTGGAAAATTAGACCAAACTTGTAAATTTTGTAAATTGAGTTCAGATTTTAATTCATGAATTTTATCAATTACATATTCGGGTGTTCCAAATAACATGTTTCTTTTATGTAAAAATTCATAATTTAATAAATCTAATTTACCTTTTGTCTCTGGTAATTCTTCACCTGGATCCATATGGTTTCCTAAACCTCTCCAATGACAAACCCATCTCATATAATTTACCATATGTTCACCGGCTTTCTCTTTTGCTTCTTCCATCGTATCTGCAACAAACATATCTCTTACAAGAGAAACACCTTCACCAAGTGGTATATTTTTCTTTGTTACCTCTGATCTTTTATTTTTATAAGCTTCAAACTTTGACTTCAAAGCTTTCACAGTTGGTATCCACATGATAACATTGATATTATTTTCAGCAGCCCATTCAATCGATCTAATTCCATCAACGACTTGATGAATTGGAGGATGTGGTTGTTGATATGGCTGTGGAACAACACTAATTTTTTTCATAGTACTGTCTTCCATATTCATAAATTCTTCACTAGGAGGACTCATATCATGCTGCCAGACATAATTTGGCGACGGATAAGTATAAAATTCTCCTTGGTGACTGAAAAATTTTTCACTCCATGCTTTCTTTAATACTTCTAAAGTTTCCGCAAATAATCTGAAATTTTTAGCCTGATCTTTTAAATCAGCCTCTTTGTTTAAATTTATTGCTTCTCTTCCATAGATTCCTCTTGCTACACCTACCTCAACTCTTCCTTTTGAAAGCTGGTCTAATGTTGCAATATCTTCTGCTAATCTTATTGGATTATGGAAAGTAATAACATTTGCAGCCTGACCTATTCTAATATTTTTCGTTCTAGCAGCCGCATCTGCACCCATCATCAATGGATTAGTACAAGATTCCATTCCTTCATGATTAAAATGATGCTCAGTAAACCAAATAGAATTCCATTTATTTTGATCGCAGTATTCAGTGATCTCTTTAGTCTCATCTAATAACTGATGATAAGGTTTGTGTGTCCAGTTTGTAGTATTGCAGAAATATCCAAATTTCATAAAGCCTCCTTTAAAAATTAATTTAAAGACGACCGATCCCACTTTCGTAAATCTATGAATTTATCGACGAGTTATGTATCGCTTTATATTTAAACTTTATAATTACTAACGCTGATATTCAATAAATTTCTTTAAAGATTTGTTAAGAAATTTCTCATAAATTTCACCATTATTTTTGAATTTACTTCCATTTAAAAATGATTGGCTCATTTTGAAATCATAGGAAGGTTCAAAGAAAAAAGGAACAGACAGTCTCTTACTTTTATTCCACAAAACTCTATGATTAGTTGCTTTAAATTTTCCTTTGGTTAGAAACTCCAAAGCTCTACCAGTGTTTACTACTAAAGCTTTTTTGTTAAATGGCACATCATACCATTTTTTATTTTTTCTATTTTGTACCTGCAATCCACCTTTTCTATCTTGATAGAGAACTGTGAATACACCACTATCAACATGTGTTTCGCATCCAAGAGCAACCCCATCTTGTTTAGATACTTCTACCGGTTTTGTTTGATTAGGATAATAATTAAATCTTAATGTACTTAATGTTTTTAATCTTGAAAAAGCTGCACTAGAAATATCAGGATTTTTTTTATTAAGTTTTATTACACTTTTAAATAAAGTTTCACTTAATCTATAAATATTGTCAAAATATTTATTTAAAATTTTAATTGAGTTTTTATTAAAACATAAACTCAGATTAAGATGCTCTATATACTGATTATTTATATTTGAAGAATATTTTTTAGTTACCTTTAAATCACCTATATCTAATCCTTCTTTTCCGTTCACATCATTAGGGAAATATCCTCTGTATAAATTTTTATTTTTTTTATTCCATTTTTTAGGTGATAATTTTCTTTTATTACTGTCTGGTGAATTAAAAAATTTATTTCCAACTTCACAAGTTTTTTTAATTTCTTTAAGATTAATTCCATGACCAGTAATTTGAAAAAAACCTACATTGACACAAGCTTTTTCAATTTCTTTAATTGTTTTAAATGCATTCTGAGTTTCAAAATTATTTTTAATTAGTGATGATATATTGATTGTAGGTATATACCTTTTACTCATCTTCTTACCGGAGTTTCAGTTGCAATATATTGATCTCTAACTCGCTCTCTCATATAAATATATATTCCAGCTGCTATTATGCACGCAACTCCAATAAAGGTTCTAGCCGAAGGTATTTCGTTAAATAGAAAATAACCAGGGATCATCGACATTATAATTAAAGAATATTCGAACAATGAAACAACAGATGGTGAAGCAACTATATACGCTGAAAAAATACATACAAAAGCAATTGATGCAGCAAAACCAAAAAATAAAATAAACTTCCAAGTATAATCAAAGTTTGAAAACCATTCTCTAAATATAAATTGAGTAGTGGGGTCAAAATTAGGATTATTAAGTTGACCATTGCCCATAAATACGAAGATAATCCCACATAGTATTAGCGCTATCAGGTAGAAATAAAAAAGTTGAGTATTAACGTCATCTTTATCAGACGTATATTTTGTTATTGTCATTGAAGCTGCATAAAAAAATGCGCACAAAACTGGTAGTAGACTTTTATATTCAAAATCATCAAAGTTTGGATTAAGAACAATAAACACACCTATAAAACCAAACACAATTGCAGACCATCTTCTTATACCAATAAATTCTTTCAAAAAAAATTTCGCAAAAATTGAGACGAAAAATGGACATGAGAAAAATAAAGCATTTGCTGTAGCTAAAGGCATATAGGTTAAAGAAATAAAGAATGCAGAAAAGGCTAAAAAATGAAGAATTACTCTAACAAACGTTAAAAAAGGATAATAGGTTTTTAAAGAAACTTTTTGACCTCTAAATTTGATGTAACAAAACAGTAAAATTGCAGCAACAAAATATCTTCCAAAGAAGATTTCATAAAGTGCTGCTTTTTCAAAAATAAATTTAATTAAAGAGTCTTGCATTGCAAACAAAGTCATTGCTGCAATTATTAAAAGAATTCCTTTTGAGTTATTATCAGTGCTCATTATGCACCTATATCAAAAAAAAAATCTCTCGAAAATTTAATTATTTCTTCAATTTAGAGGTGAATAGAAGACCTTCGTTTGAAAATTTTGACATATTTTGTTCAATAAAGTCTCTCATTAATTTTACTTTTTCTTCCTCAAATTCTGTGACTTTCCTTTTACTTAAATCTATATACAGCGATATCCATTCCATAGAAGCTGAAATTTTATTAGTTTTTTGAGAAATCATTTCCATCTTTAAATGAAGTCTTTTTTTGTCGTGGTCAAAATAGGTTAGATTAATATTTACTTGTTCACCTTCTTTAACTTCGTTTAAGTATTTAGTATTTGTCTCAACAACCATGGTACTTCTATTAAGATCTTTTGCTGCAGTTCCTCCCATTTTAAATTTTTCAAGTGCAACTTCCCATGCTTGATCAAAAACAAGAACATAATAAGCCATGTTCATATGATTGTTGTAATCAACCCATTCTTGTTTTACTTCGAAAGTTTTTAATAACACTTTATGATCTTGTTAATGAAGACTGTAATTCTTGATTTGAAATGTACCCCTTTACATTTCCACTTTTATCAACCACTTCACAATTTGAATCAGAACAAACGATTTTTGGTAAAAAATCTTCAATAAATTCATCTTCATTTACTTTTATTAAGTTTGATTTATCTATGTCATTAGCCTGATCAGCAGTTTTCATAATAATTTTTGCCTTGATAACTTTTGCTCTATTCACATCTTTTACAAAAGCTTTTACATAATCATCAGCAGGGTTCATAATAATTTCCTCGGGAGTTCCTACTTGAACTAATTTTCCAGAGTTTAGTATCCCGATATGATCACCTAATCTTAATGATTCATCTAGATCGTGAGTAATAAATACAATTGTTTTTTTTAGTTCTGCTTGAAGATCAATTAATTGTTTCTGCATATCACTTCTAATCAGAGGATCTAGGGCGCTGAAAGCTTCATCCATTAACATAATATCTGTATCAGTAGCTAACGCTCTTGCTAGACCAACACGTTGCTGCATTCCTCCTGATAATTGAGCAGGGTATTGATTTTCAAAACCAGTTAGACCAACTGCATCGATTTTTTCCATTGAGATTTTATTTCTTTCATCTTCAACTTTTCCTTGCATCTCAAGCCCGTAACCAACATTTTGAATCACTGTTTTATGTGGGAATAAACCAAATCTTTGAAATACCATGCTCATTTTATGTCTTCTGAATTCAATAAGCTTATCTTTATCAAGCGACATTACATTCGTGCCCTCAACTAAAATTTCACCATCAGTTGGATCGATTAGTCTATTTAAATGTCTTATTAATGTTGATTTCCCTGATCCTGATAAACCCATACAAACAAAGGTTTCTCCTTCCTCAATTTTAAGCGAAACATTATCTAATCCAACGGTATGACCTGTTTGCTCTAAAATTTCATCTTTAGTTGCACCATTTTTTACCATTGGCAGTACTGAGGATGGGTTGTTTCCAAAAATTTTGTATACGTTGTTAATCTCAATTTTTGACATGATGTAATGTTCTAACAGTTACAATCATCATATGTAAAACAAATATTATACAACTTACAATTGTTTTAAGAAATAACGGTTGTATTTATTTGCTTTTACTTATTTTTTAAATAAGAATTTTATTTATGGCGCAAACAGATAAAGATGTGCGACTAGAGTTGTCTGCTCTCTATAGAATTTTACATATGTACGGTATGACTGATCTTGCAAATCAATGTGCAGGTGCAAGATCTGCTGAAGATAAAAATTGTTCTTTTGTTCACCCATACGGAATGTTTTATGAAGAAATTACCGCTTCATCTTTAGTTAAAATTGATCGAAACGGAAAAAAATTAGACTCAGATGGACCTTGGTTAAATGATGGATGCATTAACCTTGCTCAATGGATTTTTAATAAAAGAGACGATGTAAATTTTTATGTTCATGGACATGCCAACGATGTGATGGCAGTTGGTGGCACTAAAGAGGGTTTAATGTATCTCTCACAGGCTGCAGTTTATTTAAATCATCTTGTTGGATATATTGATTATGAATTTGTTGAGGACAAAGAATTTGGAAGCAAATTTGAAAACCTAATTAGCAAACACGATATTTTGATTACTAGAAATCATGGATATTACACTGTAGGAAAAACTGCAGCAGAAGCATTTTTCAGAGCTTATTATCTGGAGCAAGCATGTTCAGTTCAGGTAAAAAATCTTGCTATGGGCTTAAACAAACATGAAATAGATAAACAGAAAGCAGCATATTTCTGGGAAAACATGAGTGACTCTGATGATTATAATTATGATGGAAAAACGGAGTGGGCTGCTTTATTAAGAAAATTAGAGAGAGAACATTCAAATTATAAAAATTAATGGAACAAAATTTTACAATTAAAAATATAACTAAAAATTCTACAAATTTAGAAGTTGACTGGAGCGATGGAAAAAAAAGTAAATTTAATTATTTATGGCTAAGAGACAATTGTCCAACTGCACACGATAAAGACTCACGTCATAGAATGTTTAATATTTTAAAAGTATCAAACAATATTAATCCAAAAAAATTTGCAGTAAATAATGAAGGCAAGCTTGAAATTGAATGGAGTGAAGGTGACCACATTAGTTATTACGACCAAAATTGGTTAAGAGAAAACTGCTATACAATAAAAAACAATCTAAAATATAAATCTCCTTATCAACTTTGGGATAACTCTTTACAAAATGACTTGAAGTCAATCGAGATTGAGCATGATGAAATTATGAGTTCAGATGAAGGGCTTATCAGATGGTTAGAACTTTTACATCATACTGGAATTGCTATAGTAAAAAATGCTCCAACTGAAAATAATTCTGGCTTTAAAATTTTAAATAGAATTAGCCATACCAGAGAAACTTTTTTTAAAACACCTTTTGAAGTAATTAACATTCCTAAACCAAATAATTCTGCTTACACAGCACATGCCTTAAGAAATCATATGGATTTACCATGGTTTGAAACACCACCTGGATATCAATTTCTTCATTGCTTAGTAAATTCTGCAACTGGAGGAGACTCGTCCGCCGTAGACGGCTTTGCAGTAGCAGACTATTTGAGAAAAAATGAGAAAGAAATATTTGATACGCTAGTAAACGTTCATTTAAAATTTAGAGACATGGATTATACACAAGAGTCTGTTAGAAGTTATTACGCACCCGCGATATCTCTAACAAAAGATAATGATTACCATGATATTCGGTTTAGCGTAGCAACCATGGATGCTTTAGACTGTCATCCAGATTTGATGGATAAAGTTTACAAAGCTCATCACCGATTTGGAAATTTACTTCATGACGATCAATTCCAGATTAAATTTAGATTAGGACCAGGTGATATTTTTTCTTTTAACAATAGACGATTATTACACGGTAGAACTGAATATGATCCAAACTCAGGACATAGGCATTTACAAGGTTATTACATGGATCGAGATGAAATTATTGGAAGACTAAGATATTTAAAAAATTCTGTTAACTCCAACCAGTAACATTCTTTA
The DNA here is from genome assembly GCA_902565325.1 of uncultured Pelagibacteraceae bacterium. Next base: position 12,591 of record CACFEM010000005.1, on the reverse strand, counting down.
CTTCAAGATATTCCTCAAGGCCCCAAATACCTCCTTCTCTACCATTACCCGATTGCCTGTAACCACCAAATGGAGTTCCGGCATCTGCTCCATTTCCATTAATATAAACACAGCCTGATCTTAATTTTTTTGCAACTCTGTGTGCTTTTTCCCTGTCTTCAGTTTGCAAATAATTTCCAAGACCATAAGAAGTATCATTTACAATATTGACTGCCTCATCCTCAGTTTCAAATGGAATTATAGATAACACAGGTCCAAAAATTTCTTCTTTAGCAATTCTCATTTCATTAGTTACATCTGTAAATATAGTCGGTTTGATAAAGTATCCTTTGTTCAAACCGTTTGGTAGCTCAGGCCCACCTGCTGCAAGAGTTGCACCTTCAGAAATTCCACTTTCAATAAGATTTATAATTTTATCATATTGAACTTTAGAGATGACGGGTCCTATATGATCTCCTTTTTTTGAAGCTTGATCTACTTTAATTTTGTTTGCTTCATCTACTGCTTCTTTAACAGCTCTTTCATAAATTGATTTCTCAACCAGCATTCTTGTTGGTGCATCACAAGATTGACCAGAATTGCTCATTACATTTCGAATACCATCTCTTACTGCATCTTTATAACTGTCAGCAAAAACAATATTTCCACCTTTACCACCTAATTCAAGACACACTCTTTTGATTGTTTCTGCAGCATTTTTTGAAATTAACCTTCCTGCTCGTGTTGAACCTGTGAAAGAAACCATATCAATATCAGGGTGGCTTGAAATGTGGGTTCCCACTCCTGCACCGTCTCCATTTACTAAATTAAATACACCTTTTGGAAAACCTGCTTCATCAATCATTTCTGCAAATAGCATTCCAGAAATAGGAGCAATTTCTGATGGTTTTAAAATCATTGTACATCCAGTTGCAAATGCAGGAACGACTTTTAAAGTAATTTGATTAATAGGCCAATTCCACGGCGTGATTAATCCACAAACTCCAATTGGCTCATAATAGATATGATTATTTGATTTATTATCAAAGTGTTCATCAAATTTAAAATTTTTTAATCTTAAAATGAAATCATCTAAATGATCTTTCCCTGAAGCTGTTTGAACATCTGTTGCCCAATCCATTGGTGCACCCATTTCAAGAGAAATAGCCTCAGCCATTTCATTAAATCTTTTTTTATAAACTGATGATAATTTTTCAAGTAAATTGAGCCTTTCTTCCTTGCTAGTTTCTTTCCAAGTCCCAAAGGCATTTTTTGCTGATTTAACAGCTAAATCTGTATCCTCTTTTGAACCTAAAGAAATAACAGCAAATGGGTCTTCATTGCATGGATTAATTACGTCAAAATCTTTTTTGTTAATTGGATCAACCCACTGACCATTTATATAAAATTTTCTTTTATCTAACATTTTTTATCTTAACACATTAATTAAATTTCATATCCTTTTTCCTCAGGTTCATGATCAACCAACTCATCAGGAAAACCATTAGCTCTAAAATTAATATTATTTAAATCCTCCATCCTTTTCACAATCATTGATGACCAAGCTCTAGAACCATATTTTTTTTGACCATCTTTAAAAATTTCGACTATTTGTGGGGAAATTTCTAAAGAAGCATTTAGTTTTTTTGCAAGATTATCAAATAGACTTGTGTCTTTTAAAACCAAATCCATTGTAAAATTTATATTATAAGATCCATTTAATATAACCTGACTTTCAGTTTCATGCACAAATGAATTACCAGAGGAAATAGCAATCCCTTTATAAGTTTTTGCTAAATCTAAATTAGATTTTTTTGCTACAGTCCAAGCCTCACCTAATGCAACCAAATGTGCAGATGCTAGATAATTTGTAATTACTTTTAATACACTTGCTGTACCAAGCTCACCAGTGTGTAATATTTTTCTTCCCATAATAGTTAATGCAGGTAAAATTTTTTCAAATGCTTTTCTTTCTCCACCTACAAATATAGCAATATTACCTGTTGCTGCTCTATGACATCCACCACTCACAGGTCCATCTAAAGGGATTGCTTTTTTTTCTATTACTTTTTTTCCAAGTCTTTTAACTTCATTTTCATCTGTAGTGCTCATTTCTAGCCAAATTTTATTCTCTGATAAACCATTTAGAATTCCATCTTCACTTTCCATAACTTCTGCAGAAACTTCAGGAGAAGGAAGAGAGGTAATGATTAAATCAGATTTTTCAGCTAATTCTTTTGGAGACTGTGCAACTTTAGCACCCAAGTCTTTCAAAGAATTTGTTAAATTTTCATCTAAATCTCTTACTGTAAGATCAAAGTTATTTCTTAATAAACTTCCTGCAAGTTTTCCTCCAACGTTACCTAAACCAATAAATCCAATTTTCATTTCATTTCCTCTTCTTTTTTGTTTTTTGTAAATACAATTAAAATCACACCAACTATGATTATTGCACCACCTATAAATAATTCTGGAGTTGGTTTTTCACCTAAAAGAAAAATAGCAGCTAATAAACCAGTTGGCGGTATCCCCATAGTTACAATAGGTAGCACTTTATAAAGTGGGTTATTTTTCAAAACATAATAGAAACAACCATAAGTAATTGGTTGCATGATGAAACCTATATAAATTGCAATAATCCAATGATCAAATTTTGCATTTGTTAGATAATTAATTGTGTTTCCATCAATTATTGCAGATAGCATCACTAATATTGGTACAGAGAATAATGCTAACCAAGCAACTAACGCTAAAGGATTTATTTCTTTACTTAAAGGTTTAACCATAACTTGCCCAAGAGCCCATACAGCTGATCCTAATATTGTAAGACCAATTCCAATAAATTTTCCATCCAAGTTAGGAGATCCGGTTAAAATATAAACACCAACAAAAGCGATAGCTATACCAATCAAAGCTCTAATAGTTGGTTTTTCTTTAAGCATGAAGTAAGCAAAAATAACTCCAAATGGAACTTCTGTTTGAACCAAAAGAACTGCTGCAGATGCATCAATTAAATCTAATCCAGTATATGTAATACTATATTGCAATGTATTAGCGACTAATGATGCAGCAAAAATTCTTTTTAAATATCCTTTTGGAATTGGAAACCACCAAATTAATAATGAAGCAGCAAATGTAAATCTGATACCCATTAAAAGAACAGGAGGAAAAGATTCAAATGCTGGTTTAGCTATTACAAAACCAAAGCCTAAAAAAATAGGCACCAAGGACGCTACGAAAGTATCTTTTATATTCATACCTATTTTTTATATTAATGATTATTAAAGAACTTCTGATATATTCACCTTTTAAAATATGAATTCAACAAAAATAGATCCTAAATATGTTACTAAATCAAATCCAAGAATTGGACTTATTGCGCTTGCAAGCGATTTTATGATTGAAAGAGATTTTATAAACGTAATTAAAGACAGAGAAGTTGATTTCTTTGTAAATCGTATCGAATGCTATAACCCACTAACAAAAGAAAATTTGATCAAAATGTCAAACAAAGTAACCGAGGTAACAAAAGATATATTACCTGATCAGGATATTGATTGTGTTGTTTATGGCTGCACATCTGGAACAATAGCAGCAGGCTACGAGTCTATTGAAAAAAAAGTAAAAGCTGCAAAACCTATGGCAGAAGTGACAACTCCAAGTACCGCTGCAATCAAAGCTTTAAAGAAATTAAATATAAATAAAATAAGTCTATTTACACCTTATAGCAAAAAACTTAACGATGAAGTTTTAGAATATTTTAAAAACGAAGGATTTGAAGTTACTTCAAATTCTTACTTTGATATAGAAGCAGATTACGATATCGGAAAAGTTGATCAGAATTATTTATATAATGTTCTATCTGGAATAGATTTAAATGGGGCAGAAGCACTCTTTGTTTCTTGTACCGCTTTACCAGTGTTGCCAATAATTGATAAATTAGAAAAAAAATTAAATACAATAGTCTTATCTAGTAATCAGGCATTAATTTGGGATACCCTTGTAAAAATAAAAAAAAATAATTCAGTAGAGGGGTTTGGAAAATTATTCCAGGTAAATTGATGTTATTCACTAAAGAAGAATATAAACAGAGATTAACAAAAGTTAAAAAAATGATGCAAGAAAAAGGCATCGAACTTTTAATATCACATGACACTAACAATATGAATTACTTAACAGGCTACGATGCTTGGTCTTTTTACTATGCTCAGTGTGCTATTGTACATATTAATGCAGATGAACCTTTGTGCTTTGTAAGAGCACAAGATGCAGGTGGAGCATACATAAAAACTTACTTAAAAAACGAAAATGTAATTGTTTATGATGAAAACTACATTCATACATGGCCAAAACATCCTTATGATTATTTAGTTGAAATAATTAAAGAGAGAAAGTGGGACAAGCTTAATATAGGTGTTGAAATGGATGCACATTATTTTACTGCATTCTGTTATGAAAAAATAATACAAGGATTACCTAATGCAAAAATCAAAGATAGCGATCGTCTGGTTAATTGGGCAAGATTAGTTAAATCAGATGCAGAGATAAGTTTCATGAAATCTGCAGCCAAAATCTCAGAAAAAGGAATGAAAACTGCTATGGAAGTTATTAAACCAGGAGTTAGACAGTGTGATGCAGTGGGGGAAATTCAAAAGACTTTATTTTATGGTACAGAGGAATTTGGAGGAGAATATTCTAGTATTGCAACTTTACTTCCAACTGGAAAAGGAACTTCAGCATCACATTTAACAGCAACACAAGACAAGTTTGTAGAAGGAGAGGCTACAATTATTGAATTATCTGGAGTTTATAAGCGATATCATGCTCCAATGGCTAGAACAGTTCTGCTTGGAAAACCCAATCAATTAAAGATTGATACAATGAACAAAACAATAGAAGCATTGAATGCTGGAATTAGTGCAATCAAACCAGGTAATACAGCAGATGATGTTGCTCAGTCTTTTTGGAAAATTTTAGATAAATATGGAATAGAAAAAAAATCTAGAACAGGTTATTCGATTGGAATTGGTTATCCACCTGATTGGGGAGAACATACTCTTAATATATATAAAGGGGATATGACAGTGCTTGAGCCCAACGTTTGTTTTCATATGATAGCTGTAATGCAGTTTGGAGATTGGGGGGTTGAAGCTTCAGAGGCTATTAGAGTTACAGAGAATGGATCAGAATTGTTTTGTAATTTTCCAAAAGAGCTTCATATAAAGAGTTAATTAGCTATTGAAATATATTTATACAAATGTTTTATATGCACTTTTATGTCTAAAAATCCAGAATTTGTAAAATTTGATAAAGTAGATAAAAGTTATGACGGTAAAGTTCTTGTCGTCAAAGATCTTCAATTAGATATTGCAGAAGGCGAATTCATAACAATGCTTGGTCCATCTGGTTCAGGTAAGACAACTTGTTTAATGATGTTAGCTGGTTTTGAAACACCAACTCACGGTGAAATATTATTAGATGGAAACATAATTTCGAATATTCCTCCACACAAAAGAGGTATCGGAATGGTTTTTCAAAACTATGCATTGTTTCCACATATGACAGTTTATGAAAACTTAGCTTTTCCATTAAGAGTAAGAAAAGTTGAAAAAGATGAAATAGATAAAAAAGTTGATAAAGCATTATCGATGGTTTCATTAAGTGGATTTGAAACTAGAATGCCAGCTCAACTTTCAGGCGGTCAGCAACAAAGGGTTGCAGTTGCAAGAGCCTTAGTGTTTGATCCGGCAGTTGTATTGATGGATGAACCTTTGGGAGCATTGGATAAAAATTTAAGAGAAAGTATGCAATATGAAATTAAACATATTCATGAAAGTATTGGGGTAACAGTTGTATACGTAACTCATGATCAAAGTGAGGCATTAACCATGTCAAATAGGATTGCAGTATTTAATGATGGAAAAGTTCAACAACTTTCAAATCCTGCAGAACTTTATGAGAAACCAGTAAATTCTTTTGTTGCTGAGTTTATTGGTGAAAATAATACTTTTAATGGAGAGGTGGTTGATATTGCTAAAGACAAATGCAAAGTTAAGTTGGCAAATTCAGAAATACTAGCCAATCCAATTTCAGTTAAGTCTAAAGGTGAAAAAACAACAGTCTCACTAAGACCCGAAAGAGCTCTAATAAATCCAACTGACAAGATGGATAACATGTTTACTGGAAAGATCGAGGAAGTAATCTATCATGGTGATCATACGAGAGTTAGATTAAATTTATTAGGAAGTTCTGAGTTTATTCTTAAAGTTCCTAACAGCACTTCCAATTTAGAATTAAAAGTTAGTCAAGATATAAATATTGGCTGGAATAGTGCTGATGCTCGGGCATTAGACCCAAAATAATTTCAATTAAAAATATGTATATCTAATATACATTTAAAGACAAAATCAGCTGTTGACTTCACATTAGCTATTTGTTGTACTTTTGCTTATATAAATTAATTTATATCAACGTTTAAACGGAGGAATAATGAAAAAACTAAGTAAATTATTACTTGCTCTTTCTTTTGTTGTATCTCTAACTTCTTCAGCCTTTGCTGTTACAGTAGCATCATGGGGTGGAGCTTACACAGAGTCTCAAAAGCTTGGGTACGGTGATCCTACTGCTAAAGCGCTTGGAATAGAAATCAACTGGGTTGACTATTCTGGTGGTTTATCAGAAATCAAAGCACAAAAAGAAGCAGGTGCTATAACTTGGGATATTATAGACTTATTTGCATTCGATACTATTAACGGATGTGATGAAGGTTTATTTGTTAAATTTGATTTTGACAAAGACTTCCCAGCTGCACCAGATGGAACTCCTGCAAGTGAAGACTTCTTCACAGGAATGCCAAGTGAATGTGCTGTAGGTAACATTTTATATTCTTGGAACTATGCTTTTGATACAAGAGCATTTGGTGGTAAAGAACCTAAAACAATTAAGGACTTCTTTAACACAAAAAGATTTCCTGGAAAAAGAGCAATCTACAAAAGCGCTTTAACTAACTTGGAAATCGCTTTAGCTGCTGACGGTGTAAAAATGGGTAAAGGTGGAGAATTAATCTACAGAAAACTTGAAGCCGAAGGTGGTCTTGATAGAGCAATGAACAAAATTAAGAAACTTTGCACAGACCCTAATGGTGGATGTGTATTCTGGTCTGCTGGTGCTCAACCGCCTGAATTATTAGTTGCAGGTGAAGTTGTAATGGCAACAGGTTGGAATGGAAGATTCTTTAACGCTGAAATAGGTGAAGGTGCTCCAATTAAACAAGTATGGGATGGTCAAGGTTTAGACTATGAGTATTTCGCACTTGTTAAAGGTGGTCCAGATGAAGCAAATGCTAAAAAAGCTTTAGCTATGATGACTAACACTGAAATGTTAGCTGGTAGTGCGAAGTACATTGCATATGCTCCATGGAGAAAATCTTCTCTTGATGTAATCAAAGCTGGTGAGCCATGGTACAAAGATGGTAAAACAGAAATGATGCCTCAAATGCCAACAGCTCCTGCAAACACTAAGAACTATTTCTTAGTTGACCCTTTCTTCTGGGCAGATAATGGAACAGAGATCGGTGAAAAGTGGGAAGCAATGAAAGCAGGCCTATAATTTCAGTTTTAAACACTGAATTTATATAATATATTTAGGGCGGTTATAACTAACCGCCCTATTTTTTTATGAGCTCTGAAACAAAACAAATATTAACAACTGACGGTATTCCATTAGAGGTCAGTTTAAAAAAAGCTGAGAAGAAAAATAAAATCAAAGCCTTTCTTCTTGTAGCACCATTACTTTTATTTTTAATAATCACCTATGTCTTTCCTATAGGAGAGATGTTTAGCAGAAGTATAGACGATAAAATGATAACAAATATGCTTCCTAAAACTTTTAAAGAAATGGAAAAATGGGATGGGCAGGAATTGCCTCCAGAAGAAGTTTTTTCTGCTTTTTACTATGATTTTAAAGTTCTTGTTGAAAAACAAGAGCACGGAAAACTTGGTCAAAGACTAAATAAAGAAAAAAATGGTTTTAACTCCATAACCAAAAAACTCTTCAGACAAGTGAAAAGAAAAAAAATTGATGAAAGCATAAGCATTAAAGAACAGATTATGAAAGTTCACAAACGTTGGAGAAATGTAGAGTATTGGCAAGCAATAAAAAGAACTGCACCTCCTTACACAATGGCAAAATATTTAAAAGGAATGGATATGTACTACGCAGCAGATGGTAGCATTGCTCAAGTAGAAGAAGATAGGAGAATCCATAGAATTCTTTGGTTGAGAACACTTGAAATAGCTTTCTTCGTTACACTATTTTGCTTCTTAATGGGCTATCCAATAGCACATTTGCTTGCAACTTTGCCTATGAAATATTCAAATCTTTTAATGATTTGTGTACTTTTACCTTTTTGGACATCCTTATTAGTAAGAACTGCTAGTTGGATGATTTTATTACAGCAACAAGGAGTCGTTAATGACTTCTTTGTTATGATAGGTCTTGTTGCAGACGATAATAGGCCTGAGATGATGTATAATAAAGTAGGGACTTATGTCGCCATGACACAAATATTATTACCCTTCATGGTTCTCCCGCTTTACAGTGTTATGAAAACTATCTCACCTAGCTTAATGAGAGCTGGGAAATCTCTAGGAGGAACTCCTTTTGTTGCTTTTTGGAAAGTTTACTTTCCATTAACCATTCCAGGAATTGGAGCAGGGTGTTTATTAGTATTTATTTTAGCAATTGGTTACTACATTACCCCAGCACTAGTTGGTGGCGCCTCGGGAACTTTAATTAGTAATCAAATTGCATTTCATATGAAACAAACTTTAGATTGGAGTTTTGCATCAGCCATGGGATTAATGTTGCTTAGTGGAGTTTTAGTTATTTACTGGATTTATAATAAATTGGTTGGAGTTGATAATATTAAATTAGGATAATTATGGCATTACCAAGTTATACGGAAACAAGATACAGAATTTGGCATTATGTTTATATTGCAATTTGTACTTTTGTATTTTTCTTTTTGATTGCACCTTTGTTTGTAATTTTTCCATTATCATTTAACGCAGAAGAGTTTTTAGTTTTTTCAGAGGGAATGAAAAATCTTGATCCAGATGCATTTTCTTTAAGATGGTATAAAGATATGATTTATGGAACTAAAAACCCTTGGGGATTAGCAGCAAAAAATAGTTTTATAATTGCTATATTTGCAACGATTGGCTCAATTATTTTAGGAACTTTGGCTGCATTAGGGTTAAGTAGCAGACATATGCCATACAAAGGAATTATAATGGCTACTTTAATCTCTCCAATGATTGTACCTTTAATTATTTCTGGAGTTGCAATTTTCTTTTTTATGGCAAAAGTTGGTTTGGCTGCAACACACACAGGAATAGTATTGGCTCATATAATATTAGGAACACCATTTGTTGTGATTACAGTAACTGCTACACTTTCTGGTTTTGATCACAGTGTAACAAGAGCTGCAGCAAGTTTAGGTAGTAACCCAGTAAATACATTTATGAAAGTTACCTTGCCTTTAATATTACCAGGAGTGATTTCTGGTGGATTGTTTGCATTCGTTACATCTTTTGATGAAGTTGTTGTGGTGTTGTTTTTAGCAGGTTTAGAAAACACAACTATTCCGATACAAATGTGGACAGGTTTAAGAGAGCAATTGAGTCCGACAATTCTTGCTGTTGCAACATGTTTAATTATTTTATCTACTTTAATACTAATAAGTGCCGAGTTATTAAGAAGAAGATCTGAAAGATTAAGAGGAATAAATAGATAATTTACCCAAATAATTTATTCATATATAGAGTTTCTCATGGAAATTAAAAAAGTTGTAGTTATTGGTTCTGGTACAATGGGTAGCGGGATAGCTGCCCACTTATGTAATGCAGACGTACCAGTTACTCTTTTAGATCTAACAACTGAAATCAGCGAAAAAGCTAGAGAAAGGATTCATAAATCTAGACCTCCTTTGCTAATAGATAAGAGTAAAATTAACAATATTAATGTTGGAAATATTGAAGAAAATTTTGACGTAGTAAAAGATGCAGATTGGGTGGTAGAGGCAGTAGTAGAAAGAATTGATATTAAACATAATATTTATGAAAAGATATTTAAGAATAGAAAAAAAGGTGCAATAGTTTCATCAAATACATCGTCAATTCCAATTAAAGTTCTATCAGAAAAACTAAATGACGAAGAAAAAAAAGATTTTTGTATCACTCACTTTTTTAATCCTGTCAGATACATGGGATTGTTAGAAATTGTTAAAAACGAAAATAACGACTTAAATAAAATTAATTCTTTAAAGAAATTTTGTGAAGTTGAGCTTGGTAAGGGAGCTATAGTTTGCAACGATACCCCAGGGTTTTTAGGTAATAGAATTGGTGTTTATGCTATGCAAGTTGCTATGACAGAAGCATTCAAAATGAAACTTTCAATAGAAGAAGCGGATGCAGTTTTTGGTAGACCCATGGGCATACCTAAAACAGGAGTATTTGGATTGTATGATCTAATTGGAATTGATTTGATGGCTGATGTATTAAAAAGCTTTATAAAGGAACTTTCAGATAAAGATGAATTTCAAATTGTTGCAAAAGAAATTCCATTAGTAAAAAAATTAATTGAGACAGGCTACACCGGTCGTAAAGGAAAAGGTGGCTTTTATAGAATGAATAAAAGTGGAGATCAAAAAATTTTAGAAGCAATTAATTTAGAAACAGGGGAGTATTCTGCAACAAAAAAAATAGATTTAGGAATTGAGACTATTGACATCAATAATTTAATTAATCGAAAAGATAAGTATGGTGAGTATGCTTGGATTGTAATTTCAAAAATAATTAAATATGCATCTTCACTGGTTCCAGGAATTACCGATAAGTTTAATGATATTGATGAAGCTATGAGACTTGGTTTTAATTGGGCAATGGGTCCTTTTGAAATGTTGAAATCTATAGGGATAAAGAATTTCTTTGAAAGAATCGATGACTTTGAAAATAATAAATTTTTAGAAAATTTATCAAAATCAAAAGATGAAAATTTCTATGGGGAAAGACAAATTTATACAGACATTCAAACTTTAGGAAAAATAAGACCATCAGCAATTAAACTGGATAAAAATAATTCAGCTGAAATTCATCGATTTAAAGATTTTAATATTGTTGAGTTTACAACAAAAGCTTGTGCATTAGATTATGACTCAATGGATGCACTGAAAAATGCAACTGACAAACCTTTAATAATAATTAATGAAAGCATGCAATTTTCAGCAGGTGTAAATTTAAGTTATACTATGAATTTTGCTGACAAAGGAGATTTTAAATCAATTGAAAAATTCATTAAGTATTTTCAAGATACATGCAAAACTTTAAAATACTCTAAGTACCCAGTTGTATCAGCTCCCTCTGGACTTACACTTGGAGGAGGCTTTGAGGTTTTAGTTCAAAGTAATTTTGTTGCCTCACACACAAATTTAGTTATTGGATTAGTTGAAACTATTGTTGGATTAGTTCCAGCAGGCGGGGGATGTAAAGAAATGTTGTGGAGATGGTCACAAACAGAAGAAGCAAAATCAGACCCAGATTATGCCCCATTAAAAGTTTTTGATATTATTGGTTATGCTAAAACAGCTACATCTCCAATCGAGGCTGAGCCATTAAAGTATTTAAGACCAGAAGACAAAAAAATAATGAATAGAAACAGTCTTTTTGAGGAATCAAAAAATTTAATTGATCAAAATAATGATTTTGTTCCTCCAGAAGAGTGCAAATTCAAACTTTCTGGAAAGCCATTGAAAGATAAAATGGTTAAGGTTTTAGAAAAATTATATAACGAAAAGGTAATTTTAGATCATGGTATGCATGTTGGAACTGAACTTGCAAACGTTTTAAGTGGTGGAGAAACTACTATTGAAAAAGTATTGTCAGAGGATGATCTGTATAAATTAGAACTAGACTCTTTTATGAGATTGATAGAAACAAAACAAACTCAAAAAAGAATTAAACACACATTGTCGACTGGCAAACCTTTAGTTAATTAGAATTAAACATTCTAAAGGTTTTAATATAATCAGGTCTTAAAACATAAATTGCCTTATTACCTGTTTTAATTTTAGTTAATATATCTAAACCATAAACTACTTTACCAATTGGAGTATATTCACCTTGATAAATTGGAATCTCTTTTAATGTAATAAAGAATTCACTATCCTCAGTATCAAATTCTGTTGCTCTAGCAAAACCAACACTACCCTCTGTAAATTTAAAATCGTTGCTCAGTTCCGATTTTAACAATCCTAATCCAGATTTTCCACTACCAATTTTGGAATAATCTAAATTATTTATATTTCCATACTCAATATCTCCAGCTTGTACGAAAGTATTTTCTGAAACTTTATAAAAAGCAGAACCATCATACATTTTTTGTTTAATTAAAATTTTAAATCTTTCTACTGCTTTAGGAGAAATATCTGGATAAAGTTCAATAATTACATTTCCGCACTCAACATTCATTACTGCAATATTATTTGGTTCATTAAAATTAAGTTTACTTAAATTATTTTTTTCAATAAATAGACATTTATTTTTTAATAAAAAA
>CACFEM010000004.1 GCA_902565325.1 uncultured Pelagibacteraceae bacterium | reverse complement strand
AATAAATAGAGATATAATTTGGGCCACAGCTCACATTAGAGGTGGTATGGAAAAAGGTATGAAATGGTGGAAAGAAGGAAAATTAACAAACAAAAAAAATACTTTTGAAGATTATATTTACGCAGCAAAATATTTGATCAAAAAGAATTATACGTCAAAAGGAAATATTATTGGAATGGGTGGATCGGCTGGAGGATTGTTAATGGGAGCTGTAGTCAATCAGTCTCCTGAATTATTTTTAGGAATTATTATGGCTGTTCCTTTTGTAGATTCTTTAACGACAAATCTAGATCATTCTTTACCTTTAACTGTGGGAGAATTTGACGAATTTGGAAATGCAAAAGAGAATAAAGAGCACTTTGATTATATTTATTCTTATGCACCCTACAACAATATTAAAAAAATGGATTATCCACATATTTTTATTACAACAAGTTTAAGTGATAATAGAGTTTTATTTGATGAACCTGCAAAATTCACAGCCAAACTAAGAGATTACAAAACTGATAATAATTTACTTTTATTGAAAACAGAAATGAACGCAGGTCATGGTGGAAAATCTGGAAGAGATGGTGCAATAGAAGAAATTGCTATTGACTATGCTTTTGCACTTAAAATTACAGAAAAACTTTAATCTCCCTCGGGATCAATTTGTTTGCATCCCAAACAGGTAGCAGCATTTGGATCATTTTCACCTGCTCCAAAAGTAGGTCCTGTGCTTGGATTTAAACCCTGACCAGAACCAGCAACAGTACCTTCAATTGCTTCACCAGTTGCGTTTGCTGCCTCAGCTATAGCTTCTTTGAGCTCTCCTTCTGTCAAAGATTTTAAATCTATATCTTGATATTTAAAAATGTGATCAGCAATCCTAGCTAGTTCTCCATCTATTAATTTTTGTTTTACTTCTTCAGACATATTGCCGTTTTCTAAATATTTTTTTTCCAAATCAGATTTAATCTCATCTAAAGATTTATTTGAATAGTTGTTATCTAATGAAGTATTTTTTAATGTTGGTTCATCTTTGAAAAGTCCTGCGAATATAACTGGTTTTGTTGAAATTATAATATTGCCATTCTCATCTTCCTCAATTGTAATGCCCCATGCTTTCTCATTTTGCCTCCAGTAATTTTTATATTTACTTGAGCTATACCATTTTTCAACTGCAGCATCTGCATCTTCCCAACTTCCTCCTCTATATCTCACACTTTCAGATACATATGTGCCTTCAGTCCAAGTATCTACATAATTATTCCAGACATTTCTTCTTATTTTTTCTGCATCATCTTCTGAGTACTCAAATTCATTTATAGCTCTATCATAAAATGCATCAGAAACTTTTTTAGCTTCATCAAAAACATCACCTTCCCATTCACCTGTGTCAGTATTGTAATTAATATTTTCGTAAACTCTCATGCTTATTTCTAAGTCAGCTCTAGTTTCTGAGGGATCAAATTTTAATATTTCTTTTCCTCTTAACGTGTCTAAATATGCTCCGAATGTACTTTCGTCAGGAATCCAATCTTTTTCTGGATCTGCTTCTCCCCATCTTTCAAACCAATCAGTATAATTATTATTTGGATCCATCGCCCATTTTTCTACTGCTAAATCTGCCTCATCATAAGTTTTTCCAGCTGCTAAAGCTTTCTCCATCACATAAGTTCCATCTAGCCAAATATCTAAATATGTTGATGCAGCATTAGCCCCAAGTATGTCGGCCTCTTCATCAGAAAAACCTCTATCAATGGCTAATTTTTTTACAATTTCTGCTACCTCATCTGCTTCACTATATGGGTTACCCTCTCCTTCTCCTTGTCCAGGCATAAAATCTTGCGCTAAATAACTGACAGTCCTTGCCATAGCTTCTTTATTTAATCTATCTTCTGATAATTCATAAGTTTCTATTTCACCATCTCCAATTTTTGAAAACCAATCTTTTAATGCTTCCGGATTTGGAAGATGCTCATCTTCAGGATCATCTATTCTATAAAAATTTAAAGCCCATTTATTAAATTGATTATTAGGATCTAGTAACCATTTATCTAATGCGGCATCAGATTCTTCCCATGATCCTCCAGAAGCTCGAGTTTGTTCGACAATTTCCGAACCATGAAACCACATATCGTAATATGCTGAATAAGCATTGCTTGCCAATATGTTTGCTTTATCCTCACTAAAACCAAATTTGATCGCCTCATCATAAACTGCTTGTTTAACATCCAGTGCTTCATCAACTGGTGTTCCAACTGAAATTCTATAATTATTTTTTTCCCAACTATAATCATAGTGCTGCAATGTTCTGACTGTTGCAAAATCTTTTAATCTATCTTGGTTAGGATCAAGTGGATTATATTTTGGTGGTCTAATCTCACCAGAGTCATCAGGTTTGAACTCATCTTTTGGAATTGAAGCAATTTCTTCTCCACTTGGTATTGAATTATCAATGTCTAATTCTTTTAAACTTTCATTAATTAAATTTATATCTATTCCAGCATCCTCTAAGCTTTTAATGCTATCTAAAATTTTTAAATTATTTTTTTGTTTTTTAGATTGGGAGGAGGAGCTTAATTGCATCATGACTTTAAGCGTTTCATCATTCATGGAGTTACTTTCATTTTCAGGTACTTCTCTTACTATTTCTTTAGGAATTATTTTTGATATATCTTTAATATAAAGATCAATTAAATTTAGACTGTCTAACAATATATCTTGTTTATCTAAACTTAAATTTTTTTTAGAAAAATCTACCAGTTTGTCTAATTCTTTAAGACTTAGATCAATTTTTTGAACATCTTTTGATTGGCTTTTTTTTAAATTGGAAATTTTATTTTGAATTTTTTGTATTTCTTTTTCATATTTTTTGAATGATTTACTTAAATCTTTATTAATTTTATCATCAATATTCGCATAAGAATAAGTTAATAAAAAAGTAAAAAACAAAATTTTAAATAGTAAATTTATCATATTAATTTTCTAAATATTCATAAAGTTTATTAATCTTTTTCTTTTCAATTCTTTTTTTTAAAAATCCAATAGTTGATTTATATTCTGACAATAAACGTTCTCTTTTTTTAAATGCATTATCAACTTTGATGGATTTTGGTTTACCTTTCTGTAGATAATCTCCTATAACCCAATAAGTTTTAATTGCCTCTTCTGGACTTTGATCGATAGTTATACCGAGCGCCTCTCTCATAATTTTTCTAGTTTCATTATTTTTTATTAAAGATGAGATTTTTTTTCCATTAACAATTTTTTTTGGCCAATTTTCCTTGAAAATTCTTAAACTGTTTTGTGAATCCTTAAGTTTTGACAAGTAATAAATCTCATATAATGCCATTGCATATATTTGGCTGCCTGGATTCCTATCGTTATATTTTTTTGATCTTTTAAATCTCTTTGTCATTTCGTCTATTGATTTTGTCTTAATGCAGTGAAAATTATCAATCTTACACTCTTTGAGAGTAGTATTAATTAATCCATCAGGGTAGGATTGTGGTAACTCAAATTTTCCAATTTCATCTAATTTAATCTCAATTAGATCAATTATTTCTTGATCAGCACTAGCTGAAAAAAAGCAAAAAAAAGTGAAAAATAAAATGAAAATTTTTTTCATGATTAGAATAAAATTATCATATTTTTAAAATTTAGGTCCTTGAAAAAAAACAAACAATTACTACATAAAATTTGTAAGTCGCCTAATGGGGCTTACAAAATAAACTTGCTTAACAAAGGAGGATATTATGACAAGTAAGGATCTATCTATATTTAACTCACTTAGACCTTTTTCAATTGGTTTTGATGATATGTTCGACCAATTTGAAAATATGTTGGGAAATGGGAATTTGACGATGCAGTCAAATTATCCACCATACAACATACGAAAGACAGGCAAAGACAACTATGCAATTGAAGTAGCATTAGCTGGCTTTAGCAAAAAAGACGTTGAGGTTGAGTTCGAGGAAAATTTATTAACAGTTAGAACAAAACAAGTTAATAAGTCTGAAAACAGTGATGTTAATGGAGAAATTATTCATAAAGGTATTTCTCAAAGACAATTTGCAAGATCATTCACTATAGCTGATGATGTAAAAGTTAATGGTGCTGAGCTTAAAGATGGTCTTTTAACAATATCTTGTGAAAGAATAATTCCAGAGCATAAAAAAAAGAAACTTATTGAAATTAAATAAGTCTTAAACCTTGCTTGTGGGGATTTCTCCCCACAAGTTTAAATTAATTATTTCTTTGCCATTATAGCATTTAAAACAAATGCTAATAATCCAGCAGGTATAAGTCCAGTTGTTAAAAGTAATTTTAAACTTATTCCAAAATCTGGAATATTTTTCACAAAGTCTGGTAGCAATGACATTCCAATTCCAAAAGACAAAGAAAGAGCTAAGATTAATAAATTTCTTTGATCCATTTCTGCCCTTGAAATCAATTTAATACCAGCAGCTACGATCATACCAAACATAATAATTGCTGCTCCACCAATCACCGACTCTGGCATTGCTGCGATTATTCCACCTAATTTTGGAAATAATCCCATTAGAACTAATACTATTCCTGCAATAGTTCCAACGTGCCTACTTACCACTCCTGTAAACGCAACTAGTCCAGCATTTTGTGAATAGGATGTATTTGGCATCGCATTAAATATTGCACCAAATGCAGTACCAACACCATCTGCCATAATTCCACCTGATATTTCTTTATCCGTTGCTTCTCGTTTAGCACCACCCATTGTAGTAGCACTTATGTCTCCAATTGTTTCAATCGTTGTAACAATTGACATAAACAACATTAGAATTATTGCACCAGGCACAAAATCAATTCCATATTGAAGTGGCATTGGAAATGCAAACCATGATGCAGATGCAATTTTACCATAGTTAACCATTCCTAGTGCTGCTGCAACTATGAAGCCAGCTACTATTCCAATCAAAATTGAAGCTGCAGAAGCCATTCCTTTACCTCTAAGATTGAAAAAGATAGCAACTATGAACACTGAAGCGGCAACCGTTAAATGATTTGCATTTGCAAAGATTTCAGGTTTATTATTCATTAACCATCCACCTCCACCTGCATACATAAAACCGACTTTAAGCAAACTAAATCCAATCATTAGAACAACTATACCTGTGACTAATGGTGGGAATAGATGTCTTATTGGTTTTAAAACTTTTCCAATGAAAATTTGAAAAATTCCTCCAATGAACGCTGCTGTAAATACTGCACCTAATCCTGCTGCTTTAAATGGTAGCATGATTGGTATAAATGCAAAACTGGTTCCTTGAACAATAGGAAGTCTTGCACCAATTTCTTTGTATCCAACTGTTTGGATAATTGTTGCAACACCCGCAACAAACAAAGCCATTTGAATCAAAAATATTTTTTGTTCCGGCGTTTGACCAAAAACTCCAGCCACAATAATAGGAACAGTTATATTACCAGCAAACATTGCTAGTACGTGCTGAATTCCTAAAGGTATGGATTTATTTAATGGAAGTTTCTTGTCTGGACTGTTTGTAGAGCCCACTTTTGTTTTTCTTGAAGCCATATAACCTCCGTCGTTAACTAAATAGACGTTACATTACTGATTATGAATTAATATAAAAAAACTAAGTAGTTTAGAATAACTCCATTTAAAATAGTAAAAAAAACCTATAATGAACAGATTTATTTAAACCAATAAATTTAAAAACACCCGTTTGAAACAAAACCCACAACTATATTTTCTGAATTTATTTCAAACCTTCGCTCACATGGAACAAGATATTTTTTACTATTATAAACAAACTCAAAATTCCCTTTAGCATTTTTAAAGTCCTCGTCTGGTTTTCCAAGCTCCATCTGAAGTTCGCTAGCTGATTTTCCAAGAAATTTACTTAATTTTTCATTTTCTTTTTCAACAATAGCATCTGTTTTATCTTTAACAGTTTGACACCCTGAAAAAAAAAGAATGATAATTAGAAGGCTTACTGCTGATTTTAATTTTATCATAAGTTTAAATTAACATTTTTTGTTTAATAAATTACTAACTTTAAAGTTGTATTAATAATTTATTTCTTATTAATTTGAGTTTAATTATAGTAACAATTGTGTTCTTTATTTGATGGTTCAAGCATATGAATGAAAAAGCCCTAGAAAAAATATTAAATATATTTTCAAAAGAAATTTTACCCTTAACTGAACAAGGTGTTGCTAGAGGTAGTAAAATATTTGGTGCAGCAATAATTAAAAAAGATGATTTATCTCTTGTAGTTGCAGACACAAACAATGAAATAGAAAATCCATTGTGGCATGGAGAAATGCATACTCTTAAAAAATTTTATGAATTAGATGCAAATACAAGACCAAATGAAAAAGACTGCATCTTCTTAAGTTCACATGAGCCTTGTAGCATGTGCTTGAGTGGGATTACTTTTTCTGGATTTGATAATTTTTATTATGTGTTTCCGTATACTGAAACAAATGATCAATTTAAAATTCCTCACGATTTAAATATACTCAAAGAAGTATTTAAAATTAACGATGGAGAATATAATAAAGAAAATTCCTATTGGAAAAGTCAAAATATAAATTTACTTATTGAGAATTTACCTACTTCAAAAAAAGAAGATGTTTTAAAACAATTAGACGAAATTAAAAAAAAATATCAAGCTTTATCAAATCAATACCAGGAAAATAAACATGAAAATTCTATACCATTAAATTAAGTAATGAATACAAACCTTAAAATTTCAAACGTAACAAAGATATATCCTGGGTGTGTTGCAAACGATAATGTTTCGCTAGAGTTTAATAGCGGTAAAATTTATGCTCTTCTTGGAGAAAATGGTGCTGGAAAATCTACACTAGTTAAAATTCTATCAGGCGTCATCATTCCTGATGAAGGTGAAATTTATTTAAATAAAAATAATCTAAAGCTCAATTCGCCATTAGATGCAAAAAAAAATGATATTGGAATGGTATTCCAACATTTTAACCTTTTTGAAACTTTGTCCGTATTTGAAAACTTAATAATAGACTCAGATGAACAAAGGGAAAGTTTAAGAGAAAAAATTGATTCAATTATGAAAAAATATAATTTTTCAATTGATCTTGATATTCCTGTTCTAAATCTGTCAGCAGGTCAAAAACAGAAAGTGGAAATAATTAGATGTCTGATAAGAAATCCAAAAGTTTTAATTATGGATGAGCCAACATCAGTATTAACAGAGCAAGAAACGAGTGAATTATTCTTATCTTTGAAAAAATTTTCAGAAGAAGGAATTTTAATTA
The DNA here is from genome assembly GCA_902565325.1 of uncultured Pelagibacteraceae bacterium. Next base: position 24,786 of record CACFEM010000004.1, on the reverse strand, counting down.
TTTATATAACCCATAAATTAAAGGAAGTTATGCAGCTTTGTGATGAAGTTGCTGTAATGAGAAGAGGAAAATTAGTTTCTGTAAGTGAAATAAAGAATGAAAATATTGAGTCACTTGCCAACAAAATGGTGGGTCAGAACCTTAAAACAATTAAGAAAAAAAAAACAAAAACTTCATCAGATCAATTGATTAAGATAACTAATCTTAATTTTACAAGTGAAGATCCTTTTGAAACAAACTTAATGGATATTAATTTTTCAGTTAATCGAGGGGAATGTTTGGGAATTGCTGGCATATCAGGAAATGGCCAAAGTGAATTATTTCAAGTGTTAAGTGGTGAAATTATCTCGGAAAAAGAAGCTATAGAATTTAACAATAATTACATAGGAGATTTAAATCCTCAAGAGAGAAGAGAATATTTGATGGCCTTTTCTCCAGAAGATAGACTTGAGCAAGCTGCAATTCCACAAATGAAAATTTTTGAAAATGTGGCTCTAAACAATTTTAAATCATCAAATTTTTTTAATAATGGATTAATAAACGAAAACAAAATTAAAGAGCATTCAAAAAAAATAATTTCAGATTTTAATGTAAATACAGACAACATTGAATTAAAAAGCCAATTTTTATCTGGAGGAAATCTGCAGAAATTAATTATTGGAAGAGAGTTAATAACATCTCCAGATTTATTAATTTGCTTTAATCCAACTTGGGGTTTAGATGTTGGAGCCATAAATTATATCCACGAAACATTGATTAAAATCAATGAACAAAATAAATCAATTATATTAATATCTACAGACACTGATGAGTTATTAAAATTAAGTGACAAAATTTCAGTAATTCATAAAGGAAAATTGTCAAAAATTATGAATGCTGAAGAAGTAACCTCTGAAAAACTTGGGATACTAATGGGAGGAGCAAATTGATCAAAATCGTAAAAAGAGATCAACCATCAAGAGCTATTTTTTTCTTTACACCTGTGTTAGCTATTTTTCTAACATTAGTAGCGGGAGGTTTGATTTTTTTTATTTTGGGTTTTAAACCATTTGAAGCTCTCAAATTTTTTTTCATAATTCCAATTGCAGATAAATATGGTTTCAGCGAATTACTATTAAAAGCTACACCGCTTTGTTTAATAGCAATTGGTTTATCTTTTTGTTTTAAAAGTAATAACTGGAATATTGGAGCTGAAGGTCAATTAACTTTTGGGGCGATAGTTTCTGGAGGAGTAGCATTATTATTTTATGAGCAAGAAGGGTTTTACATTCTTCCAATAGTAATTTTAGCTGGTGCAATTGGTGGTATGCTATATGCATCAATACCGGCAATCTTAAAAACTTACTTTAATACAAATGAAATATTAGTAAGTCTTATGTTGGTATATGTTTCAAAATTAATTTTGGACTATCTTGTTGTTGGTCCTTGGAGCAATCCAGAAGGATTTAATTTTCCTGAAACCAGACAGTTCAGTGACTCTGCTAAACTACCGTTGTTATTTGAAGGACTAAGAATTCACGCAGGAATATTTTTAGCTTTAGCTGCAGTAGTTATCAGTTGGTTTGTTTTTTATAAAACGTATTTAGGGTTCCAAATGAAAGTTTCAGGTTTTAGTTTAAAGACAGCAAAATATGCCGGATACAAAGGTAAAAAAATGATCATCCTCGTTTTTTTAATAAGTGGTGCTTGCGCAGGTTTAGCTGGAGTTGGAGAAATAACTGGACCTATTGGACAGCTTCATAGAGAAATTTCTCCAGATTATGGTTTTACTGCGATAATTGTTGCGTTTTTGGGTCGTTTACATCCTGTTGGGATCATCTTTGCATCTCTAGTTGTTGCAATAACATATCTGGGTGCTGAAACAGCTCAAATATTTATGCAAATACCTAAATATACTGGTCAAGTTTTTCAAGGAATGATTTTATTTTTTCTTCTTGCTTCTGACTATTTACTCTTTTTCAAATTTAAATTTATAGGTTCAAAAAAATGATCATCGATATAAATTTTATTGGACTGATAATTGCATCAATCATGGCCTCTGCTGTTCCTTTGATTTTAGCTTCTTGTGGTGAACTGATTACAGAAAGGTCTGGAGTTTTAAACCTTGGTGTTGAAGGAATGATGATCATTGGTGCTATTTCAGGTTTCGCATTAATGACTGTTACAGGAAGTTTGATTATTGCAATTTTTGGAGCAATGTTAGCTGGGGTTTTAATCTCAACTATTTTTGCATTTCTGACTCAAACATTAATTACAAATCATGTCGCTACCGGTTTAGCTCTTACCATATTTGGAATTGGAATATCGGCGATGATAGGAAAAAATTTTGTAGGTATTCCTGGAAAAGAATTTCCTGTTTTATTTGAGAGTTTAAAAGATACAATACCACTTGTAGGTCCAATATTATTTGGACATTCAATTGTTTTTTATTTCGCTTTTGCTCTACCGTTCATGACTAATTATTTTTTAAAAAAAACAAAAATAGGATTAATAGTAAGAGCTGTGGGAGACTCTCCTGTTTCAGCATCTAATCAAGGAATAAAAGTAAGGTTAGTTCGTTACTTATGTATTCTTTACGGAGGTGCAATGAGTGGACTTGCTGGTGCATATTTATCAATGATTTATACTCCACAGTGGATTGAAAATATGACAGGCGGAAGAGGTTGGATCGCATTAGCTCTGGTGGTTTTCTCAACATGGAATCCAATTAAAATTTTGATAGGTGCTATGATTTTTGGTGGGTTAACAATCATTCAATTTCATATGCAAGCAATTGGAGTAAGAATTCCTGTGCAATTTTTAACAGCTCTACCTTACATCGTTACAATAATAGTTTTAGTTGTAATTTCTCGTGATAGTAGAAAAATTAGACTAAGTACTCCTAGTTCTCTGGGGAAATCTTTTCATAAAGACAATTAATTCTAAAATAATTATTTTTTTTTAGATAATTTAATCTAAATTTAATTTTATTAAAAAATCAAAAGGGGAAATAAATTTATGCATAAAATATTTATTCGTTCTTTCGTCTCTTCTTTAGTTTTATTATTTACATTGACTGTAGCTGCAATAGCAAAGGATGTGAAAGCAGCATTCGTTTATATTGGTCCAACTGGTGACCATGGATGGACATATCAGCATGATGTGGGTAGAAAAGCTGTTGAAGCTGCCGGATTTAAAACAACTTACGTAGAAGGTGTTCCAGAAAGTGCTGATGCTGAGAGGGTTCTTAGACAATTAGCTAATTCTGGTCATGACATTATCTTTACAACTAGTTTTGGATACATGAATCCAACCAACAAAGTTGCAAAAGAGTTTCCAAATGTAAAATTTGAACATGCTACAGGATACAAAAGAGAACATGCAAATGTTTCAACATACGCAGCTAGATTCTATGAAGGTAGAACTATCTTAGGAACAATTGCTGGAACTATGACAAAATCAAATGTTATTGGTTATGTTGCATCTTTTCCAATTCCTGAAGTTATCAGGGGTATTAATTCATTTACTTTAGCAGCTCAAAAAGTAAACCCAAATATTAAAACTAAAATTGTTTGGGCTTTCACTTGGTACGATCCAGGTAAAGAAGCAGAGGCAGCAAAAGCTTTAATCGATCAAGGTGCTGATGTAATTGCTCAACATACAGATAGTACTGCTATTGTTCAAATGGCTGAAAAAGCTGGAGTATATGCTTTTGGACAAGCAAGTGATATGGACAAGTTTGCTCCTAAAGCTGTATTGACTTCAGTTGAAAACAATTGGGGGCCATATTACGTGGACAGAGTTAAAGCTGTTGCGAACGGTACATGGAATCAAAAAGATACTTGGCATGGTATTGGAGATGGTATGGTTGTGATATCAGATTTAGATTCACAAATGCCAGCTGACCTAAGATCAAAAGTTAAAAAACTTCAAGCAGATTTAGCATCTGGTAAAGTTCATTCTTTCACTGGACCAATTTATGACCAGAAAGGTAATTTAATGGTAGCAGAAGGAAAAACTGCAGATGATGGAATGCTTGCAGGAATGATGACTTACGTTAAAGGTGTTGAAGGAGATATACCTAAGTAATCAATTTCCAATTTAAAAAATTTAAAAGGCCGGTTTTTTAACTGGCCTTTTTTATATCTGATGTTTTTTTTTGATTTCTTCGATCCTTAATTCTTCATAAATTTCGAAGGGTTGTACTATCCAAGGATTATCAGGAAGTCTATTTGCACAGAAGTCTGGCTCAAATGTTGATTTCTTTTTTTTAAACAATGTTGCTGTTTTAATATCTTCTATTTTATCCTTAATGGGCTCGTATTTTCTTAACCAGTCTATACTTTTGTTAAAAGTGATTCCTGTGTCAGATAAATCATCACATAAAAGTATTTTTCCACCCATATTAGGTGCTATCGAACTCATTTCTCTTGAAAACACAATATCACCCTGCTCATCCTCTACTCCCTTACCACTGTAAGACTCAACTGCTAGATATGCACATTTTAATTTAAAAATTCTACTTAAAACATCTATCATCGGCGCTGCTCCACGCATGATACCAACTAGTATTGTTGGTTTATATCCGCTCTCATCAATTTGGATTGCAAGTTTCTCAACAGTTTTGTTATACTCATCCCAGCTAACAATCATTTTTTCAGACATAATTTTTTATATCTAGTTATTTAAATAATAAAACTAAAACTGCAAGAACGATAAGTGCTATTATTGAAGAATTTAAAATATACAACCTATGAATGTTTCTTCCTCTTAAATTAAAATAATGTCTTGCTACTCCAGAAATAACAGCAATCGCACATAATATTAACCAATTATATTGGTGATAAACTAAAAAGCTCGAATGCCCAGAAAGCATTATAAACAAAACTAAAAAAGTTGAATAATTATTGTGAATTGATCTTTGTTTAGCTGCTAAAGATAAGCTCATATCAAATTTTTCACCTCTCTCGCTGCTACTAATTATGTTCATTTGATTGGGGATGATTACCGTGAAAACATTGCCAAACATATTGGATCCAATGATTAATCCAACACTTAAAATTGCAAATTTCGGTCCAAATAATTTTGTAAGTCCAAATGATACAACTGCCAGCAAAATTATTCCCGTGGATATAAATAAAATATTATTCTCAATTAATTTTGATTTACATAAAAGATCGTAAACAAACCAAGAAATAATCAACGATAAAAGTGAGATAATAATTGCATAACTAGGGGGTATTAACAGAACACGCTTATCAACCATTAACACACCAGCGTTATAATAGTAAATTACAACTAATAGCAACATTCCAGTTACAAAGGTTAAGTAACTTTGCCATTTGAAGATTACTAATCTATTTAAGTAATCCTGAGGTGGAGATGTTTTTAACCTCGAAAGTTTGTAAAAAAAACCTGAATGCATCAGATATCCTTCGCCATCGATATCATCACTTGTTATATTTTTATTTAAATTATTATCTAAGTAATTAAATAAAAAACTATTACCTACCCATAATATTGCAAATAATACATGGCCCCATCTCAAAATAACTTCTAACCATTTTATTGTATAAGGTAAAAATTCCATCAATATTTAATTTTATCTACTTTTTTATCCCAAATTTCAAATGCTTTTAAAGCTTCATCTCTAAGCATTTGTACCATTTTAATTTTCCTATCATCAATTTTTTTTGGAATTTCTGTATAAATAAACGAGTCATCGAAATCTATATTTTTTGCATCTTCTCTGGTGTTTGCATAATATATTTTATTTAATCCTGACCAATAAATTGCTGAAAGACACATCGGGCAAGGTTCACAAGATGTGTAAATCTCACATCCAGAAAGATCGAAAGTATTTAAATTTTGACAGGCCTCTCGAATTGCTACTATTTCTCCATGTGCAGTTGGATCATTTGAAGAAGTAACTTTATTAGAGCCCTCTGCAATAATCTTATCATTCTTAACTATAACGCTTCCAAAAGGACCTCCAATAGTATTTGCACTATTAATTGATAGCTCAATGGCTCTTGCCATAAATTTTTTTTTATCATCCATTTTAATTATTTATTTTATTTTTAATTTTGTTAATACTCATTAAAATTCTTTCAGGAGTTGCTGGTGCATTAAGTTCTGGTGCAAACTGATAATTTCCAATTGAAGCGACTGCATCTTTAATTGCATAAAAAACACTCATGGCTAACATCAAAGGAGGTTCACCAGTTGTTTTTGCTTTATTAACAACTTTTTCTTTATTTAATCCCTCTTTAAAAATTTCTACATTAAATTTTTTTGGAATATCACTTACTGCAGGTATTTTGTAAGTCGATGGAGAAAAAGTTGTAATCTGACCATCTGATTTCCACTTTAATTCTTCTATTGTTAGCCAGCCTTGCCCTTGAACAAAGCCACCCTCTATCTGACCTAGTTCTAGTGCTGGATTTATTGGTTTGCCGGCATCATGCAAGATATCCACTCTTTCCAGTATATTTTCACCAGTCAATGTGTCTACAGTTACTTCCGAAACAGCTGCTCCGTAACAAAAGTAATAAAAAGGTCTTCCTCTAAATTTTTTTTTATCAAAATTAATTTTTGGTGTTGAATAGAAGCCTGATGACGAAAGAGATATTCTATTTAAATATGCCTCTTGAATTATGCTTTTAAATTCAAATTGTCTGTTTCCAAATATTATATATTGATCTTTATAGACTGCATCCTGATTGTAGATCTTATATTTTTTCTTAATAAATTTTTCTATATTTAATTTAATTTTTGCTACTGCATTTAGAGCTGCTGCCCCATTAAGGTCTGTAGTTGATGAAGCGGCGCTAGCTGAAGTATTTGGAACCTTGGCTGTATTTGTTGATGAGATATGAACTAAATTATATGGTAATCCTAAAGAATTTGCAACTAACTGAGCAATCTTTGTATGAGTCCCCTGACCCATTTCAATTCCTCCATGATTCAAATGAACACTTCCATCTGTGTAAATATGAACTAAGGCTCCAGCTTGATTTAAATGAATTGTAGTAAATGAAATACCAAATTTTAAAGGTGTAATAGCTATACCCTTCTTTTTAAATTTATTTTTTTCATTAAATTTTCTTATATCCGAATATCTTTTCTTATAATTAGATTTATTTTCTAATTTTTTAAATATTTCATTAATAACATTATCTTCAACTGTCATTCCATAATGAGTTACATTCCTTTTATCTTTTTGATAAAAATTTTTCTTTCTGACTTCTATAGGATCTTTTTTTAAGTACCTTGCGATATTATCTATGATATTTTCTATAGCCATCATCCCTTGATTTCCGCCAAAGCCTCTAAATGCAGTTGAGGTTGGAATATTTGTTTTACATAAATTATTTGTTACCTCGATATCTGAAATATAATATGCATTATCCACATGAAGCAAAGCTCTCTCGTTTATTGCAACTGATAAATCGGGTGACATTCCACAATTAGAAGATAAATTTAATTTTAATCCTTCAATGATACCTTGATCATTAAAACCAACTTCATATTCAGATAAAAATTCATGTCTTTTGCCAGTCAAAATTATATCATCATCTCTATCCAATCTTAATTTGACTGGCTGTCCTGATTTTTTTGCCAGCAACGCACAAATACATGCTGTCATAAAATTTGTTTCCTTTCCTCCAAACCCACCTCCAATTCTTCTAACTTCAACATTTATTGAATTACTTTTTTGATTAAACATTTTTGCAATTAATTGTTGTGTTTCCGATGGATGTTGCGTCGAACTATAAACTAAAAAATTATCATCCTCTTTAGGAACAACAAAAGCTACCTGACCTTCTAGATAAAAGTGTTCTTGACTTCCAGTTGTAAAATTTCCTTTTAAGTTGTTTTTGGAATTTTTTATTTTTTTAAACGGGTTACCTTTTTTAACTTTTCTAGGTTTAAATAAAAATTGCTTCTTATTTAAAGCTTCTTTTATTGAGATAACTGGTTTTAAATCTTTATAGCTAACTTTGGCTTTTAATACTGCCTTTCTAGCAAGTTCTGTTGTTTTAGCAGCTACAGCGAATAATGGCTGACCAAAAAACTCTACTTTTTTTTCTGGAAAAATTGGATCACCTTCAAAAACTGGACCTACGTCATTTCTACCGGGGATATCTCTTTGTGTAACTACCGCTATCACTCCTTCACTTTTTTTTACTTCAGTGAGGTCTATATTTTTGATTATTGCATGGGCTTTTTTGCTTAACCCAATAGCACCATAAATTGTATTTTTTGGCTCATTAATATCATCAGTGTACTCTGCATATCCACTCACATGCTTATAAGCACTATCATGTGGTCTTATTTCCTCAATATAGTTCTCTTTGCTCATTTAATTTACTCTTGATAACTTATTAGAATTCATTTCTACAAAACATTTCATCAATAAATTTTTTGCTATCTCTATTCTGTATTCTTTACTAGCTCTCATATCTCCAATAGGACTTAAATCTTTTTCTAAATATTTTCTTGCTTGATCAAAAGTATCGATGGTAAGAGGCTTATTTTTAAGAATTTTTTCACATGCTTTAGCTCTTTTTGGTACAGCAGCCATGCCTCCATATGCAATATAAACCTCCTTAATTTTATTATTATTAATCTCGAAATTAAAAGATCCACAAACAGATGAAATATCATCATCAAATCTTTTTGAGATCTTAAATGCCTTAAAAATATTTTTCTTTAATAATGGTATTTTTATTGAATGTATAAATTCATTGTTTTTTAATTTAGTTTTTCTGTAATCAAGAAAAAAATTATTTAAAGGTATCACTTTTCTTTTGTTAAAACTTTCAATTAAAACCTCTGCATTTAAAGATAATAGAATTGGCAGTGAGTCACCAATTGGAGATGCTGTTGCAATATTGCCGCCTATAGTTCCAACATTTCGAATTTGAACAGAGCCATATCTTTTAAGAACCAAATAAAAATCTGGATAATATTTTTTAATTTCTTTTTCAAATTTTATTAAAGGTGTAGCAGAACCAACTTCTAAATAATTTTTACTTACTTTGATAAAATCTAATTCATTAATTTCTTTTAAATCAATTATTAATGGAATTTCTTTTCTTTCTTTTGTAACTTTTAAAGATAAGTCAGTTCCACCAGCAAGAAAACTAAAATTAGAATATTTTTTAGTTATTTCTTTTAAATCTTTAATGTTTTTTGGAGAAAAATAAATTTTATCATCTTTTTTAATATAAACATTTTTCGGTTTAATTTTTTTTAATTGCTGAATAACTTTATTTTTATTTTTTGAAAATTGATCATTTTTATTAATCTTGTTTAAGCTTTTAGCAGCATCAATTATAGGTCTATAACCAGTACAACGACATAAATTACCTGATATAGAATCTGTTATTAATTCATTATTAAGATTTTTATTATTTTTAAACATTGAAAATAAAGACATAACAAATCCTGGCGTGCAGAAACCACATTGAGAGCCATGAAATTTGACCATCGCGTCTTGCACTGGGTGAAGTTTTCCATTTTTAGAAACTAAATCTTCGACAATTATAAGTTGCTTACCATTCAGTGTTGGGACAAACGAAATACAAGAATTAATTGCTTTATATTCAATTTTATTATCGACTAATTCACCCAAAACAATTGTACATGCACCACAACCGCCCTCTGAACATCCTTCTTTAGTTCCAGTCTTTTTTAATTCAGTTCTAATATAATTAAGTAACGTTTGATTTGGATCAGGATTTTTGATTACTATAAGCTTATCATTTAATAGAAATTTAACAGAACTTGATATCACTTAGCTACCTCTATAAGTAGAATAACTCCAAGGTGAAACAAGTAAAGGAACATGATAATGCTGTGTAGGATCTGAAATACCAAATCTTATAACAACATCATCCAAGAATGGTACATCGCTAGCTGAAGATATATTTTTAAAATAATCACCAATATGAAAAACTAATTCATATTTGCCCTTAATAAAAATATCTCCCTCTGCTAATGGTGAATTAGCTCTACCATCGTCATTGAGTTTTGTTGACGTCAATATTTTTCGTTCTGAATTATTAATATAAAACAACTCAACTAGGATACCTTTGCCAGGTTTACCAGAATACACATCTAAAACATGAGTTGTGAGCTTTGTCATAAAATTATAGTATCATTTAATTTCAAACTTAAATTTTTTAAAGTTATATGAGAACAATAGATAACATTAACGATCTTAACAAGTCTGATTTTTTGTCTTTATTTGGTAATGTTTTTGAAAAAACTGAGTCAGTTGCTGTGGAAGCTTTTGAGTCAAAACCATTTAAAAACTTTGAAGATATTGTGTTTAAAATGCTTGATATTTATGAAAATTACGAAAAAAATAAAATTTTAGAGATTTTAAATGCTCATCCAGAACTTGCTGTAGCAAAAAAAATGACCTCTGAATCTATATCAGAACAAGCCTCTGCAAAATTGAACCAATGTTCTAATGATGAATATGAAGAATTTAAAAAATTAAATTCAGAATATAAAAAAAAATTTAATTTTCCTTTTATAATTGCCGTAAAAGGTAAAGATAAAAATGAAATTTTGAATAATTTTAGACAAAGAATACAAAGTGATGTAGAAAGTGAATTCCTTGAAGCAAAAAAACAAGTAAAAAAAATTGCAACCTTTCGTTTGAATGAAATAAATAGAAAATGAAAAAATTTATAAGTGCAAAAATGATTAACTTAGCAGATCCAAGAATTGGATCTAAAGTTATATTTAAGACTGACGATTTTTTTGCAGCTGCTCATAGAATATTAAACATCGAAACTCCAGTTTTTAAAGATGGACTATTTGACAAACATGGTAAATGGATGGATGGATGGGAAACAAGAAGAAGAAGATCAAAAGGTTTTGATTATTTAATTTTAAAACTTGGTAAACCTGGAAAGATATTTGATATAGATATTGATACAACACACTTCAATGGAAATCAGCCCACACATGCTTCGTTAGAGGGCTGCTTAAGTAAAACAAAGCCTAATAAAAAAACAAAATGGATTTATTTACTTGGCAAAAAAAAACTTGGGCCAAGCCGAAACCATAGCTTCAAATCAAACAACAAATCTGTTTTTAATTATATAAGACTAAACATTTTTCCAGATGGTGGAGTTGCAAGACTAAGGCTTTATGGAAAAATTGAAATGGATAGAAACTTTTTAAATAACAAAACTATCAACCTTACATCTGTTTTAAATGGCGCTTCAATTATTGGTTGTAATAATGAGCATTTTGGCAGAGCTGAAAATATTATAGCTCCTGGTAAAGGAAAAAATATGGGAGATGGTTGGGAAACAAGAAGAAGTAGAGGAAAAAACTTTGATTGGCTCATAATAAAATTTGGAAAACCAGGATTAATAAAAAAACTAGAGATAGATACCCATCATTTTAAAGGAAACTATCCCGATAGTTGTTCAATTCAAACTGCAAGCATTTCAAAAGATTTGTCTAATAAATCAATTGTCAATAATTCAAAAAATTGGAAGTTTATTTTAAATAAGTCAAAACTCTCAGCTCACAAGAAACATATTTTTAAAAAATTCTTAATTAAAAGAAGTGAGGAAAATTATCTTAAAATAAATATCTACCCAGACGGTGGAATTTCAAGAATAAGGGCATTTGGAAATTTTGTGAAATGAAAGTAATAAAAGCAAAAAAAATTACTAAAAAAAATTTTTCTAAATTTGGTCAATTAATAGATACGTCAAAAAAAAATCCTATAAATATTAATGATGGATATGCAAAAAGATTTGATAATTTGATAAATTTAGATGCATCTAAGAACAAAGGGAAAGCAATCGTTAGTATTTTTAAAGCAAAAAAAAGAAGGTTTCCTATGAAAATTGATATGATGGAAAAACATCCTTTAGGAAGCCAAGCCTTTATACCAATGGAAGACACAAAATTTTTAGTGTTTGTAGCACCAAAAGGAGATAAACCAAATGTAAATAAAATCCAATCCTTTGTGGTCCCAAAACAAACTGGGATTAATTACAATGCTGGTATTTGGCACTTTCCGTTGATTTCTATTAAAAATATGAATTTCCTAATTGTTGATAGAAAAGGAAAAGGAAACAATCTTGTTATTTATAAATTTAAAAAAGATAAAATTATTTTGAAAAAATGAAAAAAAAATACCCAAGAGATTTAGTAGGATATGGTTCCAAAAAAGTTAAGGTAAAGTGGCCTGGTAATGCTAAGTTGGCTTTACAATTTGTGCTTAATTACGAGGAGGGAGCAGAGAATTGTACTCTTCATGGTGATAAAACTTCAGAGGTATTTTTATCAGAAATTATAGGGGCAAAACCAATTAAAGGTCGACACTTAAATATGGAATCAATTTATGAATATGGATCAAGAAGAGGGTTTTGGAGAATTTATGATCTATTTAATAAAAAGAAAATTCCACTTACTATTTTTGGAGTTGGTATGGCTTTGGAAAGAAATAAAGAAGTTTGTTCGGCTATAAAAAAAGCAAATTATGAAGTTGCTAGTCATGGGTGGAGATGGATTGACTATCAAAATGTATCAAAGAAAAAAGAAAAGAATGATATGAAACTTGCAGTAAAATCTATAAAAAAGATTTTTGGTAATCAACCTGCTGGTTGGTACACTGGTAGGTGTAGTGAAAATACTTTAGATTTAGTAATTGATAACGGTAGTTTTTTATACTGTAGCGATACATACAGTGATGATCTTCCTTATTGGATAAAAAAAGGTAATAAAAAACAGTTAATGGTTCCATATACACTTGATAATAATGATATGAGGTTTGTAACCAATCAAGGATTTAATTCAGGTGAACAATTTTATAATTATTTGAAAGATAGTTTCGATGCACTTTATGAGGAAGGAAAAACTTCACCAAAGATGATGTCAGTTGGCTTGCATTGTAGATTAATTGGGAGACCTGGCAGAATACAGTCACTTAAAAAATTTTTAAATTATATCGAAAAATTTAAGGATATTTGGATCTGCAAAAGAGTAGATATAGCCAAACATTGGATAAAAAATTATAGTTAAAATTTAATTATTGTTCCGCAGCTATAGAAGTATAGTGGGCAACCGCTTCTATTTCCTCATCAGTTAGTATACCCTCCATTGCGGGCATTACTCCTATACCGTTCCTAACTGCCATTATAATTCTTTGAATATCTGGTCTAATTTCATTTAAATTTGGACCAACCATTGCGTTCGACCCAGCATCTGAGAGGATGTGGCATGCTGCACAATTACCAGCTCCTAGAAAAACTTCTTTACCTTTATTAAATAATTCATCAGCATTAGCGCATGTTAATGAAGAATAAATCAGAAATAATGATGCACTAAAGAAATTTAAAAATAATTTTTTCACACAAATTTGGTATCATAATTAAAAAAATTTAAAAAGAAGAATCAATTGGAAACTTGAATGAGTTAAAAATTACAGAAAAAGCAATTTCTTGAATAAAATTCAACAAAAAAGTAGTAAAAGAGATAAAAAAATAAATATGAAAATATTCGATTGTTTTATGTATTTTGATGAAGAGGTTATTTTAGATCTTAGATTAAATATCCTTAATCCGCATATTGACTATTTTATTATAGTTGAGAGCTCATACACACATAAAGGAGACAAAAGAAATTTAAAATTCGACATAAAAAAATTTGATAGATTTAAAGAAAAAATTATTTATCTAACTTATGATGAGATACCGAGCGGTATAGAAGAAGTATTTGAAGACGATAGTGAAGATGAAAAATCAAGAAAACTTATACTAAATGCCGCTCATAGAGAAAATGAGCAAAGAAACTATATTTCTAAAGGTTTAAAAAATGCTAACGATGAAGATTTGATTTTAATATCAGATGTTGATGAAATTCCTAATTTGCAAAGTTTAAACTTGAAAGAAATTAAGAGTGAAATCCTCCTGTTCAAACAAGATATGTTTTATTATAAGTTAAATTTAAAAATGCCAGACATGATATGGTCTGGTACTAAAGGATGCAAAAAAAAGAATTTTAAAAACCCTCAGTGGCTAAGAAATATTAAAGATAAAAAATACCCCATTTACAGATTAGATACCTTTTTTTCAGAAAAAAAATATATCAATTTAAAATTTATAGATAACGGTGGCTGGCATTTCTCTAATATAAAAACACCAGAAGAAATTGAGCATAAACTTAAATCATATCTTCATCATAGAGAATTTGATGTTAATCCGCTATCACTAGACGAAATAAAAAATATAATAAAAAATAAACAAGCAATTTATGATTTAAAAGTTGACAAAAGAGTAAACAAAATAGGAAATGGAAGTGAATTAGAAGAGTATCCGTTATCAAAATTACCTCTTTACTTGCAAGAGAATAAAGAAAAATATAAACTTTGGTTAGACTGAAATGAAAAAAGCTTACTGGATTGCGAATTATACTGAAATAAAAGACGACGAACGACTTAAAAAATATGCAGTTAAAGCTAAAGAAGCGGTTGAAAAATATTCTGGAAAAATAATAGCAAGAAGTGCAAACAATGTAACTTTGGAAGGCAGAGAAATGGTAAGAGTAGCTCTTGCTGAATTCCCAGATATTGAAACAGCAAAAAAATGTTATGATTCTGAAGAGTATGTTGAGGCTAGAAAACATTTAGAAAATAATGCTACTAGAGAACACATAATTTTTGAGGGAATGTAATCTAATAAAGGCTTAATACTGAATAGGTTCAGGATCTATACTTCTCCATAAATACCAAGTCGCTACAGAACAATAAGGAGAAAACTTTTTGTTTAAATATTTCACGTAACTTTCAGGTGGAAGATATTTTTTATTGAAATTTTTTGAAATAGCTCTTAACAAACCAATATCTTGGATTGGCCAAATATTAGGACGATTATAAGTAAATAATAAAATCATTTCTGCTGACCATCTTCCAATTTGTCTTAATTGAGACAGATAAATTATGGCATCTTCATCAGACATTTTTGAAATAAGTCTTGGGTTAAACTCTTTACTTAATATTTTTTGGGCTAAACTTTTTATTCCTTTCACTTTCTGTCTGCTTAGACCACAACTTTTGAGTTGAATAGTAGATAACTTGCTTACTGTTTTTGCGTTAATTTTATTTTTACATTTTTTCTTAAATTTTAAAAAAACTGAATTAGCAGCAGCTACACTAATTTGTTGTCCAATTATACTTTTACAGAGAGAGAAAAAGATATCTTTTCTTGAAGTTAGCACTGTCTCAGAAGGGGATTTGTATTTTTTAATCAAAGAAGACATGATTTTATCTTTTTTAGATAAATATTTTTTTGCTTTATTCCAATATGATGGGGTTTTACTCATGTCGTGAAACAGATAACTTTTTTTTCAAATACATCTCTCTTCTAAATATGATAATAGATGAAACTATAACTAGTAAGGCGCCTAATAATGTTTTAAAAGTTGGTATTTCGTTCCAAATAAAATATCCAAATATTATAGCAAAGACTAATCCAAGATATTTTAAAGGGGAAACCAAACTTACTTCTGAGTATTTGTAAGATTGTGATAACCATAAATTTGCAAGACCACCTAATATACCAACCATTGATAACAAAAATAAATCTAGTAAACTTGGCAAGATCCATCTCTGATAAAAAGATAAAAAACTTAGAAGCATTATTGAGAATGAAAAGAAAAAACTAATTAACCAAGCAGGCTCGGTTGATGATAATTTTCTTATAGCAATAGCTACATAAGATAAACCTAAGCAAAAAATTATTGGATAAATGTAATATAAATTTAAAGAGCTAAAACCTGGTTCAGTGATGAAAATTATACCAACAAATCCTACCAAAACTGCTAACCATCGATAAATACCAACTTTTTCTTTTAGTAAAAAAATTGAAAATATTGTTATAAATATTGGTGCTGCAAAAGAAATACTTACAACTGTTGCTAAAGGTAAATTTCTTAATGCTACAAATATTGAAACCAAAGCAATTAATCCTGCTAAACATCTTTTAAAATGAAGAAATGGTCTCGTTGTTTTATAAAAATCTAAATATCTGTCTTTAGGAATAAGAAATAAAATAGGAATTATTCCACAAAACCCTCTGAAAAATAATACTTGTCCAACGGGATAATCCTCAGACCATTTAACAATGACATCCATAAGTGAAAATGCACATATCGATATGAACATGTAAAAAAAGCCTAATTGATTTTTTGATAGCATATGATTAACTTTAGATTAATTAAGTTAATTATCAATGGAAATAGCAATTTTAGGATTAGGATGTTTTTGGGGACCAGAAATTAAGTTTAGTAAACTTGATGGAGTTATAAAAACAGAAGTAGGTTATTGCGGAGGTCATAATGCTGAAACAAATTACAAAGAAGTATGCACAGGCACAACAAATCATGCAGAAGTAGTAAAATTAGATTTTGATCCTAAAGTAATATCTTACGAGAAAATTCTTAAATATTTTTTTGAAATTCATGATCCAACAACCTTAAATTCTCAAGGACCAGATTTCGGAACTCAATATAGAAGTGAAATATTTTATTTAAATGATCAGCAAAAAATTACCGCTGAAAAAATGATAGAAAAAGAAAACATCAAATTATCAGGAAAAGTAGTAACAAAAACTTCTTTAGTTAAAAATTATTGCCCAGCTGAAGAGTATCATCAACGATATTTGGAAAAAAGATAAAATGTCTATAGTTGATACAAGTTGGTTAGAAAATAATATTGATAAAGTAAAAATTATTGATTGCTCATGGCATATGCCTCAAACTCAAAGAAATGGTTTTGAGGAATATTGTAAGGAACATATACCAAATGCTATTTTTTTTGATTTAGATAAAAATTCTAAATTAGATACTGATTTACCACATATGCTTACCGATAGTAAATCTTGGGAAAAGATAATGAACAACATGGGTATAGAAAATAATGATCGAATAGTAGTTTACGATAACTCTGATGTTATTAGCTCTTGTAGATGTTGGTACAATTTAATTTATTATGGACATGACCCTAAACTAGTTCATGTTCTAGACGGTGGATTAAAAAAATGGAAAAAAGAAAATAAATCTACAGATAACAAAAAAGTGACCACTCAAACTTCTAAGTATACATGTAAAGAAAATAAAGAACTTGTTAAAAATAAAAAACAAATAGATGAAAATATTAATAAAAAAGAATTTAATGTTGTTGATGCAAGAAGTAGAGAAAGGTTTGAAGGCAAAGTTGCTGAACCAAGGAAAGGTCTTAGAAGTGGTTCAATAAAAAATTCTTTTTGCCTACCCTTTTCTGAATTAGTAAACGAAGACCATACTTTCGTTAGTAAAGATAAAATAATGGTAAAATTTAAGTCCTTTAATTTTGACCATGATAAAAATCTAGTATTTTCATGTGGTTCTGGAGTGACTGCAAGTGTATTGGCACTAGCTTATTCTTTAATAAATGCTAAGTATATGCCGACAATTTACGATGGCTCTTGGGCTGAATACGGAAAAAATTAACTTATGAAAACATCTACAAAAATAACAAGTATAGTAATAATATTTTTCATAATCATTGCAACAGTGATCATTGGAAGAACAATGATAGGAAATCATTTCAAAAAAAAATTTAGTAAAAGACCGCCTCCTGGAATAATAATAACTACTACTCAAGAAAGAGTTTTTGAAAATATTGTTAGTACCTATGGAACTGCAATTCCAATTCAAACACAATCATTTAAAATTGAAAAATATGAAATATTAAAACCTATAAAATTTAATCAAAAAGTTAAAAAGGGTGATGTAATTGCTGAGCTTAAAAATCGAAAAGTAATTGCTCAATTTGATGGTGTTATTGGAAAAAGAGAATTTTCGGAAGATATAGAGGTTTCAAAATCTTCAATATTAATTAATCTTGAAGATACTAGCTCAATATTTTGTGATGTAGATATACCTGAAATTTTTGTACCATTTATTAAAGTTGGTCTGCCAGTTGATATTAAATTTTCTGGATATAAAAATAAAATTTATAAAGGTGAAGTAGACTCTTTTGCTAGCAGGATAAGTGAAGATACAAGAGCTTTAGCAACAAGAATTAAAATGGACAATTCATCAGGTGAAATATTACCTGGCTCATTTTTAGAAATATCAATTAAATATGATGTAAGAAATGGCTTAAGTGCTCCCGACACTAGTACAATTGTCGAGGGTGAAAATGTTTTTATTTATAAAGTAGATGAAAAAAATAAAGTAATGAAAACAAAAGTAACCATTGGTGATAGATACTTAGGCTTTGTAGAAATATTAGATGGATTAAATAATGGAGATAAAATTGTTGCAGAAGGAACAAAAAAAGTAAGACCAAATTTAACAATCAGACCTATAGAGAAAGGTGCTAAAAAACAGCAAGGAAATTCTAGCTGGGGTAAAAAAGATAAATCAAAAAAAGCTGAAGAAAAAAAAGGTAAATTTGATTGGTTGAAAAATATTTTTAAAAAATCAGATAAAGAGAAAAAATAATTAAATGTATATAACTGAAGTTAGCATTAAACGACCTGTGGTAGCTTGGGTCATGTCTTTAATATTAATTATTTTTGGTATTTTTGTCTTTTTAGAATTGCCAGTAAGAGAACTTCCTGATGGTATACAGCCTCCTGTAGTTCAAGTTCAAACCGATTATAAATCTGCTTCAGCTGAAATTGTTGATGAAGAAATAACTCAAAAATTAGAGGATGTAATTGGCGGAGCTGAGGGTATCAAAAATATTGACTCAAGTTCTCTCAATGGAAGAAGTAGGATTAATATTCAATTCAACACAGACATTGATTTAGATGATGCTGCTAATGATATTAGGGAAAGAGTTGCAAGGGTTGTAGATAATTTACCAAGTGAATCAAACCCTCCGCAAATTTTAAAACAGGCAGCAGGTTTTACAACTACAATGTGGGTAGCTTTATCGTCTCCAACTTGGAATGATTTAGATCTTGGAGATTATGCTGAAAGATATCTAATAGATGCATTCTCAAGTGTACCAAACGTAGGTCGAATTTTAGTTGGTGGATTAAGAGAGCTTAGTGTTAGAGTTTGGATAGATCCAATTAAATTAGCTGCAAACAATCTAACGATTCAAGAAGTTGAAAGAGCTCTTAGAAATGAGAATATAAATCTTCCAGCTGGAACCTTAGAAGCTAATAACAAAGACTTAACTTTAAACATTGATAAATCCTATTCTAATATTGATACCATCAAACAATTGCCACTTAAGAAAAATAAGGAAAAAGTTATAATTTTATCTGATGTCGCTAACATAGAATTTGGACCTGTTTCGGAAAAAACTTTATTTAAAGCACAACGAAAAAATGCAGTTGACTTGAAAACTGTAGGAATTGGAATTTATGCAAAAAGTGGTGCATCAACGGTAGAACTTTCTAAACAAATAAAAACTAAAATAAAAGAGCTTAACAAATCTTTACCTGACGGGTTAAAATTAGAAATTGCATTTAACAGAGCAACTTACATTGGCGCTGCAATTGAAGAAGTATATAAAAGTTTAGTAATTGCATTCGTATTAGTTGTTTTAATTATTTATCTTTTTTTAGGTAACCTTAAAGCTGTAATAGTTCCTGCTGTTGCTTTACCAGTTAGTCTTATTGGATCATTTCTTGGGTTATATATATTTGATCTATCAATTAATATTTTCGTTTTACTAAGCTTTATTCTGGCTATTGGTATAATCACTGATGATTCAGTGATCATGACTGATGCTATCTATACAAGAATTGAAAATGGTGAAACACCATTAGTGGCTGCTTACAAAGGTTCTAAACAAATTACATTTGCAATTATTGCAACGACTTTAATTCTTATAGCAGTATTTTTGCCTTTAATTTTTATTAAAGGAATATCGGGAACTTTATTTAAAGAAACAGCAATAGCCTTATCTTTTTCAATAGTTGTATCTTCTTTTGTAGCATTAACTTTGTCTCCAATGCTAGGAAGTAAATTTTTAAATAAAAAAGAAAAAATCAATTTCCTTGTAAGAAAATTCAATAATGGATTTAAATCTTTTACAGGATTTTATGTGAACTCCCTTAAATATTGGATAAATAAACAAAAGACTATTTCAATATTTATAATTTTAATAATTGCTGCTTCAGCTTATTTGTTTAGTTTTTCTAAAAAAGAATTAATACCGGTTGAAGATAGAGGTGCTTATTTAATTATTGGATCGACTGATGAAGGAAGTTCATTTGAATATACCCAAGAAAAAGCTCAAATAATTGAAGGAAGAATTTTAAGATTATTACAGGCAGAAAACAGTCCATATGCAAGACTAATAATGAGAGTTCCTGGTTTTGGAAGATCAGCAACCTCTTATAACACCTTTATAATAATTGCATTACTTGATGAATGGAAAAATAGAGAAAAAAGCAGTCAAACGATATTAAGAGAAGCAATTGGACAAGTGGTTTCTGTACCTGAAACTTTTGCTTTTCCAATTTCTCCACAATCGATAAGAGTATCTAGTTATAATAAACCTGTTCAAATGGTCATATATGGATCTAGCTACGAAGAATTAGAAGAAATTCAAAATAGTGTCTTGAGAGAACTAAGAAAAAATAGAAATATGTCTAGAATTGAAAGTGATTATACAAAAAATAAACCCGAAGTTAAATTAGTCACAAATAAAAATAGAGCAAATGATTTGGGAGTTTCTACAGAAAATATAGGTAGAACTTTAGAAACTCTTTATGGAGGAAAAAGAGTAACTACTTTCAGTAAAGAAGGAAGAGAATACCCAATCATTTTACAACAATATTTAGCAGACAGAAGAGACAAAGATGGTTTGTCAAAAATTTTTGTTAGATCTGAAACAACTGGTAAACTTGTATCTGTAGCAAGTTTAGTTGAATTTAAAGAAAAAGGCACTGCTGAAGCACTTCCAAGATATAACCGTCAAAGAGCTGTTACAATTTCTGCTGCGCTTGCAGAAGATTATACACTAACAGAAGCAATAAAATACCTTGAAGATGTCATGATTAGAGTTGCCCCTCAAAATCAAATAACCTGGAAAGGAAAATCTGAAGAGTTAAAAGAAACAACAAACGAAATATACTTAATCTTTGCTCTTGCTTTGTTAACTGCTTATTTGGTTATGGCAGCAACATTTAACTCTTTTGTTCATCCATTTATTATTATTTTAACAGTTCCACTAGCTGTATTTGGTGGCTTAGTATTTATTTTATTTTTAAATAGTTCAGTAAATATTTTCTCTCAAATTGCATTGATAATTCTTATTGGTATATCCACTAAAAACAGTATTTTAATTGTAGATTATACAAATCAGATCAGGACAACTGGAGTCAAAATTCAAGATGCTATAATTAAAGCTTGCCAACTTAGAATTCGACCAATCATAATGACCTCACTTAGTACAATGATAGCAATGCTTCCATTAGTTATTGGAAATATTGGCCCAGGCGCAGGTGAAGGCTCTAGATTAGCTGTGGGTTCTACAATTTTAGGAGGAATGATTATTTCAACCTTCTTTACTTTATATGTAACTCCAACAATGTATTTAGCTCTTGCAAAAAATACCAAGCGAATTGATGCAGTTGATATTGAATTAAAAAAACAGCTAAATTAAAAAATAATATATTTTGACGTTGATAAAGAGTTTTTACATTCTAACAATTGTTGTTTATAAATATTTGATTGTTTTTCCACACGCTTTGCAAGATTAATCACTTTTTTGTTTTTTTTATAATTCTTATAATTTCCCCAACCTTCATGATAAGCAACATATTGATTGAACGCGTCACTCCTTGAGATTTTTAAAATTTTTTCGGTTTTATTTGTATACCACCCTATAAAGTCAACACTGTCTTTAAATCTTGATCTTACTGCATACTTATTCCCAGTCTCATTTTTGTATTGTTTCCAGGTACCTTTTACAGCTTGAGAATAACCAAAAGAACTTGATGGTCTTTTATAGGGAATAACCTTAAAAAGCTTTTGTCTTGGTGGTTTTGCTAACCAATCAAAGCTAGATTCCATTTTAATAATTGCAAGCTGTAAGTAAACTGGTGTGCCCCATTTTTTTTCAGACTTTTTCGCATGTTTATACCAAAAATATCTTTCTTCAAATATTGAACAACTGTTTGATGTATTTTTAGGAACCGATGAACAAGCTGAAATAAATAATATTATTAAAAATAAAAAATTAATTTTAAGAATTTTCATTTTTTTTTAAAAAA
The DNA here is from genome assembly GCA_902565325.1 of uncultured Pelagibacteraceae bacterium. The sequence goes on along the minus strand of CACFEM010000004.1, from coordinate 2,542 downwards.
TAAAATAAGATTAATATAATTAATACACCTAATAAATTTCCAAATAAATCCGAAAATTCAAAACTTCTCTCAGGAATAAAATAATGTGCTATTTCTAGTGCTAAAGATAAAAAAATTAAATAAATGCTTATATAAATAAATTGGTTCGATAAATTAAAAGTTAATAATCCAAGAGTTGAAATAATTAAGAATGCATAAAGATGATTGGTTGAAATTATAAAATCTGGTGTAATTTGTGGCTGTGAATTTAAATCATTATATAAAAACCACCCTAATACACTACCAGGGAATAAATACAAAAAAATTAAAATCAAATTGGATAAATAAAAAATAAACTTATTTTTTGAAAAAAAATTAATCATTAAAATATAGTTTTATTTATCAAATTGTTCTAAAAGATAAACAAATGAGTTATTTAATTTTAGTAAGACATGGCCAAAGTGTGTGGAATCTAGAAAAAAAATTTACTGGATGGGTAGATGTAGATTTAACAGAAAATGGAAAATCAGAGGCAAAAAAAGCTGGTGAATTAATAAAACATGAAAAAATTGAAATTAATTTGTATTACTCATCTTTTCAATTAAGGGCTAAAAATACTTTAAAAATTATACAGAAAGAATTGCAAGATTTTAAAGAAGTAAAAAGCGCATGGGAATTAAACGAAAGACATTATGGTGCTTTAACTGGATTAAATAAAGATGAAATGAAAGTAAAACTTGGAGAAGAAAAAGTTCATCAATTTAGACGTTCTTGGGATCTTAGACCTGACCCTTTAGATAAAAAAAATCCATATCATCCGCTAAATATAGAAACTTACAAAGAAATTCCTTTAGAAAATATTCCTGACACTGAGTCACTAAAAGATACATATGAAAGAGTAATAAAATTTTATAGCAAAGAGATAGAATACAAAACAAATGAAAATATTCTCATTTCTGCTCATGGAAACTCTATCAGAGCTCTTTGCAAACATTTGTTCAATTTAGATGACAATGAGATCTCTAAACTTGAAATTCCTACAGGGAACCCACTTTTAATTGAATTAGAAAACAGCAAAATTTCTAACTGCAAATATCTTGATCAAGATAGAGCTAAAGATCTTTTAGTTTTTTAAAAATATCCAGATCAGTTAAATGATAAAAGTCATTTTGGCTTTCATAACCAAATAACTTTTTTTGGTCCAATAAATTATTCCAAACTTCCAAAATTGAGTAATTTTCTATTTTCTCTTTAATAAATAATTTTTTATTAATTATTTGACATCCAATGTAAATAAATTTTTTTTCAGCCTCTTTGTTAATTAAATTATTTTTTAAATTGAAATCTCCTTTTAACTTTTTATCAAAACTAAATTTTTTATTTACTAAAAGAAGAATGTTTTCTAATTTTTCAGCAAAATACATATTTTCCATTTTTAATATCTCGTCTTTATAATTATTACTCCAAACTGTATCTGGATTAAAAATTATAAAATCCTTTTCATTAGAGTCTTTAATCATATTTTGAACACCTCCCCCTGTATCTAAAATATACTCACCATCCTCAATTATTTTGATATCAATGTTGAAATTTTTACTGTTTAAAAACACTGAAAATTGATCCTTTAAATAAAAAGTATTTATTAAGATTTTTTTAATACCTAGGTTTTCAATTAAATTAATACATCTTTCCAGCATACTTACGTTTTTAATCTCTAATAAGGGCTTAGGAATATTTAATGTAATTGGATTTAGTCTTTTACCAAAACCTGCACATAAAATTAAAGCTGTATTTATTCTCACTACTCTACCTTATAAATTTTTGGAAAATTATTTTTTAATAGCAACATCAAATTATTGAATTCATTTTGCTCTTTAATTCTATGATTAATCAATTCCCAAGCGTAAGGAATTAATTTAAGATATTTTTTTTTGTTATCTCTAACAGCTAAACGCATAAATATACCAATTATTTTTAAATTCCTTAAAACAGACAATATTTCAAAATCTTTTTTAAATTTTTCTAAATCAATTTTTTGATTTGTTTTGACATAAAACCTAAATACCTTGTCTTTTAATTTATTGGGTGTTTTTAATCTTACGTCGTCAATTAAGGATGCTAAGTCGTAAGCTCTATTGCCAATTAGTGCATCTTGACTATCTATTACTGCAATTTTTTTATTGTGATACATCAAATTTGAAACATGAAAATCTCTATGAACAAATGTAACATTTTTATAATTTAATTTTGATAATAATTTTTTTATCTCTAATTTAAATTTTTTTTTAAATTGAATACTTTTGGATTTAGACAATACCTTTGGTACATACCAGTCACAAAAAAGTTTAGTTTCATCAAACAAAATTTTGTTATTATATTCTTGAACTTTATATAAGTTATTTTTAAAATTTTTTACTTTTTTATCTTTTATTAATTGTATTTTATTTAGAATTTTTATTATTTTTTTAAAAATTACATATTTATTGTTCTTTTTATTTTTTAAAATTTGAAACAAAGTTTGATCTCCAAAGTCATTTATTTCTATATAATTCTTAATGTAATT
>CACFEM010000003.1 GCA_902565325.1 uncultured Pelagibacteraceae bacterium | reverse complement strand
TAATAAATCAGAAATATATGATGGTTTGTACTTTGTTGGAGCGGGCACACATCCTGGGGCCGGCGTTCCAGGTGTTCTCTCTTCAGCAAAGGTTTTAGATAAATTATTTTAATGTTAACAAAGAATTATTTAGCTATTTACGCAAAATCTTTTAATTGGGCAGGTTTTTTTTTACCAAAAAAAACCTATGAAAAATGCTCCGCACTTTATGATTTTTGTAGAGAGGTAGATAATATTGCTGATGATGAAAACAAGATTGAAATAAAAAAAGATAATTTTATTAAATTTAAAAAGAATTTTGTAAACAAAAATTACGATGATCCAGTCATTAAAAATATGTGGGATCTTATTAATGAATTTAGTATATCCACTAAAATTATTGACGATTTATTTGAGGGAATTAATTCTGACATTAAAGAAAACGTTAAACTTAACTCAAAAAAAGAATTATTAATATATTCATACAGGGTAGCTGGAACAGTTGGATTAATGATGGCTAAAATATTGAATGTTCAAAAAAAGCAATCTTTAAAATCAGCTATTGATCTTGGAATTGCTATGCAATTAACAAATATTTCTCGAGATGTTATGGAAGATAAAAAAAATAATAGATTTTATATCGATGAAAGTTTTGAGGAAATAAAGAATACAATCAAGCTTTCAGATCAGTTTTATAAAAATTCATTTTACTCAATTAAAGAAATACCATTAAATTTCAGATTTTCTATTTTAGTTGCAAGAAGAGTTTATAGAAAAATAGGATATAAAATTTTAAATAAACAAAACATAGAAAATTATAAAAGGTCAGGAAAAATCTATGTTTCAAATATTGAAAAAATTATTGAAACCTTTTTATCTGTTTTTGACTTAATTAAGTTATCACTTATAAGTAAAAACGATGATAATATTTATCATAATCATAATTTAATTAATGAAGAAATAAATATAAATGAAAGAATTTGATTACATAATTATAGGTGGTGGTTGTGCAGGTCTTTCATTAGCATATGAACTGGAAGTTTATGATAAATTAAAAGATAAAACCTTAGCAATCATTGAACCAAGAGAAGATTATAAAAGAGATAAAACCTGGTCATTTTGGAAGGTTTTTTCCCATAACTTCGATGACTGTGTCAAAAAAAGTTGGAATAATTTTACAATAAATACACCTAATAATACGAAATATGTAAATTGTGAAACTACACCATATCAAACAATTGATAGTGGTATGTTCTATGAAAAAATACTTTCAAAACTTAAATTAAATAAAAATATTCAGTTTTTTAAAAATATTGATGAAGTAGATAAATCGGACTCAATTGTTTTTAATAGTGTGCCTAATTTTGATAACAATCAAGGTAAGTTGTGGCAACATTTTTATGGAGTAGAAATAGAGACTGTTAAAGACTTTTTTGATGATGAAATTTTCAATTTAATGGATTTTGCTTGTGATCAGAGAAACAGAGTTCATTTTTTTTACACTCTTCCATTTACAAAAAGAAATGCGCTAGTGGAGACAACATGGATATCAGAGCTAAATAATGAAAATCTTGAGGATTATGAAGAACAAATTGATAATTACTTGGGCAATGATCTTAACATAAGAAATTGTAAAATTAATTTTAAAGAAAAGGGTGCTATCCCACTATTTAGACAAGAAAAAAAAAAAAATTCTAAAGAAATATTTATTGGTTCTGCAGGAGGGATGACAAGGTTAAGCACTGGATACACTTTCTTGAACATTCAAGAGCAAAGCAAGTATATTAGAGAAAACATCGAAAATATTAGAAAAGTAAAACCATATAAAATCCATAAAAAGTATGATTTTTTAGACAAAATTCTTTTAAGAGTTTTGAAAAATAATTCTTCAGAAATGGGAAATATATTTGTGAAAGTATTTAATGCCGAACCGAAAACTGCAATAAATTTTTTATCAAATAAAAGTGATCTTTCTGAAGACTTAAAAGTTATACTTAAAATGCCTAAATGGAAATTTATAAAAGAAATAATCTGATATGAACAAAAAGATTAAAAAAATAAATTTAAATCATTCATTTATTTTTTTCTTTATTGTAAATATTTTGTGTATTTTGTTGTTTAAGTTTAATAATTTAAACATTTCATCGATTTTATGTTTACTTTTAATTTTAATTGTAGGCGTATCTCATGGTTCATTAGACCATATTAAAGGAAAAAAACTGCTAAGATTATTTAATATAAAATCAACTTATATTTTCTACATTATATATATTTTAATTTCAGCAACAGTCATAGTAACTTGGATGATATTACCATCTATGACTTTAATTCTTTTTTTAATAATTGCCTCCTACCACTTTGGAAAAGAAGATACGCAATTTTTGATTAATGATAGTTCATATTTCACTAAAATACTTTATTTTTTTAAAGGATTTTTAATTATATTTGCTCCTTTATATTTTCATTTTCAGGAAACAATAGCGATATTTAAATTATTATTAATCGATAATGAGGTATTTTATTCAAGTTTAAATTTTATTGAATCAAATAATGTAATTCAGATAGGAATATTCTGTAGCACACTTTCTAGTATTTTTCTTTTCTTAAAGAATTTTGAAATTAAAAAATTTGTAGTTTTTTTAGATTATTTTTCAATTTTAATATTAAATTATTATTTATCTCCTCTAATAGCTTTTACTGTTTATTTCTGTTTTTTACACTCGATTAGACACTCAATATCACTAGCTATTGATCTTGATCCAAATAGTTTAATTAATGGATTTAGATTGTTTGTTAAAAAAGCTTTACCCTTAACAATTTTGACAGCTGTTTTTTCTTTTATCGTACTATTTCTACTCAGTTATTCTAACAATTTAGATAGTGCAATTTTAAAAATAATATTTATAGGTTTGGCGTCTTTAACCTTTCCACATATATTGCTGGAATATTTTTTAGAAAAAAATGAAAAATAAAGAATTAAAAATATTATTATCTGCGCCTCGTGGGTTCTGTGCTGGGGTAGAAAGAGCAATTGAAATAGTAGAAAAATCTATACAAAAATTTGGAGCTCCAGTTTATGTACGTCATGAAATAGTGCACAATAAGTATGTTGTAGATGATTTAAAAAATAAAGGGGCAATATTTGTTGAGGAGCTGCAGGAGATAAAGGATAAATCAAGACCAGTAATTTTTTCAGCACATGGTGTTCCGAAAAAAATACCTGAAGATGCAAAAAGTTATAAAATGACTTATGTGGATGCTACATGTCCACTTGTTTCTAAAGTTCATAGAGAAGCAGAAAATCTTAATAAAGCTGGTTACCATATCATTTTAATTGGTCATGAAAATCATCCTGAGGTAATTGGAACTATGGGTCAATTAAATGAAGGTTCTATAGATCTAATTCAAAATGAGGAAGATGCTTTAAACTATCATAATAAACTAGACAAAAAATTAGCATATATTACCCAGACTACTTTATCAGTTGATGACACAAAAGAGATAATCAAAATTTTAAAAACCAATTTTCCTAATATAAAAGAACCAATGAAAGAAGATATTTGTTATGCAACTACTAACCGTCAAATGGCAGTAAAAAATATTGCAAAGGATTGTGATATGTTTTTTGTTATTGGGAGTAGAAATTCTTCAAATTCTGTTAGGCTAGTTGAAGTAGCAAAAAAATCAGGCTGTGAAAATTCGCAACTTATTCACTCAGAAAGCTCAATACCATATGATCAAATAGAAAATTGCAATACTATAGGTATATCATCAGGAGCATCTGCCCCGGAAATATTAGTTGAAAATTTTATTAATGATTTAAAAAATAAATTTTCTATAAGTATCGATGAAGTTGAAATAATTAAAGAAGATGTGGTATTTAAAGTTCCTAAAAAATTAAATTAAAAAATGGCTGTTTATACAAAAATAAATCAAAAAGAAATAAATATAATTAATGAAAATTTTAATATTGATAAAATAAAAAGTTTTAAAGGTATCAAACAAGGAATAGAGAACACAAACTATCTTCTTAAATCAAAAAAGAAAAAATACATTTTAACCATTTTTGAAAAAAGAGTTTTGCAAAAAGAAATACCTTTTTTTATGAAGTTAATGGAGAATTTAAATAATTCAAAAATAAACTGTCCTAAGCCAATTAAAACCAAAAAAAATAAATATCTTATTAAATTAAAAAATAAAACTGCATGTATTGTATCATTCTTGGAAGGTAAGGATAAAAAAATATTAAATATAAATGATTGTAATGCAATTGGTAAGACAATCGCTCGAATGCATGTGGTCACAAATAAAATGAAGCTTAATAGAAAAAATTCGATGGGTATTAGGAATTTAAAACCTTTGTTGGAAAGTATTAAATTTAAGTCAAAAAAATTTTCAAATTTAAAAGTATTCTTAAAAAATAACCTAAAAGATATTAATAAAAATTGGCCTAAACAATTGCCCAAAGGTATTATCCATGGCGACTTATTTATAGATAATATATTCTTCAAAAAAAATAAACTTTCAGGAATTATTGATTTCTACTTTGCTGCTAATGATTATTTTATGTATGAAATTGCAATATGCATCAATGCTCTTTGTTTTGACCATAAAAACAGAAAATTCCAAATGAATCATAAAAAAATTAAAAATTTAATCAAAGGGTATGAAAGTGTTAAAAAAATTTCAACAAAGGAAAAGAAATCTATAAATATTTTATGTAGAGGTGCAGCATTAAGATATTTGTTAACAAGATTGTATGACTACTCAAATACACCAAAGACAGCATTGATTAAAATTAAAGACCCTAATGAATATTATCAAAAATTACTTTCTCACAATAATTTAAGTTCATTTAAAGACTATTTAAATTAATGATTACAATTTATACAGACGGTTCTTGTTTAACAAATCCAGGTAATGGTGGATGGGCTGCAATTATAAGTGATGAAAAAGAAATAAGAAAAATTAGTGGTAGTGAAAAAAACACTACAAATAATAGAATGGAGCTACTTGCTCCAATTAATGCACTGAAGGATATGAAACCTGGTATTGAAATAAAAATATATACTGACTCTCAATATGTAAAAAATGGAATAACTGAATGGATTAATACTTGGTTAGCTAATAATTGGAAAACATCAAAAAAAGAAGATGTAAAAAATAAAGATTTGTGGATTGAATTATATAATTTGAATAAATCACTTAATGTTCAATGGAATTGGGTAAAGGCTCATGATGGAAATCCTATGAATGAAGAAGTAGACTTATTAGCTAAAAAAGCTGCAAATTTAGACTAAATTTAAAAAATTTTCTGCTGCTGAAATTTCGCATGAACCAGTATCTTTTTCTTCCTGTAGCTTAACAACCTTCATATCTTCAACATACATCGTGTATCTATTTGATCTAATACCTAAACCTCTGCCACTTTTATCAACATCCGCACCTATATCTTTAGTAAAGTTTAAAAAAGGGTCTCCCATCATAATAATTTTATCGCCTACGTTATTTTCTTTTCCCCAGGCATTCATAACAAAAGGATCATTTACAGATATACAAATAATATGATCAATACCTTTTTCTTTATACTTATCATGCAACTTAACATAACCAGGTAAATGTTTAGCAGAACACACTGATGTATAAGCGCCTGGCAATCCAAATAAAACTACTTTTTTATTTTTGAAAAAATCTTCAATTTTTTTTTTAGTTGGCTCACCATTTTCTAAAACAAATACTTCTGAATTGGGTAGTAAATCATTTTCGTTTATTTTCATTATGTTCTATCTTTAATATGTTGTTTTACTTTTTCAATATCATTTTCAACAATATCATAATTTTCTTTTTGATCTAAAACAAAAGTTAATTCATTAGGCAATTCTGCTTTCACATTAATTGCACTATGAATGGCGCCTGGAAACTTGCAAGGATGCGCTGTTGCAAGTACGATATTGTTTCCTTTTAAGTTATGTTTATCAAATGCTCCATATCCAATAGCTGTGTGTGGATCTAAAACTACAGCAAATTTTTCATATACATTTTTAATTACCTCTAAGGTCTCATCTTCACTCATTCTAGCTGATAAAAAGTTTTCGCTAATTTTGTTTAATTTATCGTCATTAATTAAATACTGTCCCTTCTCTTTAATATTTTTCATATCTAGAGAAGTCTGTTGATCATCTCCATTATTAAGATCAAATATAAGTCTTTCAAAATTACTGGCTATTTGTATGTCCATACTTGGAGAGATAGTTTCTGAAACTTTTTCTGCTTCATAACTACCTTTTGAAATTGCTCTATGTAAAATATCATTTTGATTAGTTGCAACAATCAATTTATCTATCGGCAAGCCCATTTTTTTTGCTAAATATCCTGCATATACATCTCCAAAATTTCCTGTCGGCACTGAAAAATTTGTTGGTTCACTTGCATCCTCTACTGATAAATAACTATAAAAGTAATAAACACTTTGAGCAATAATCCTCGCCCAGTTAATAGAGTTTACACCTGACATGTTAATGTCATTTGAAAATTTCTTATCTGCAAACATGGATTTAACTAAGTTTTGACAATCATCAAAATTTCCCTTTATGGCTATGTTAAATACGTTTTCGTCTTTACCTGTTGTCATTAATTTTCTTTGAACTGGTGAAACGCGATTATCCGGATGAAGGACAAAAATATTAATATTTTTTTTACCTTTAATTGCATCAATTGCTGCAGCACCAGTATCTCCAGATGTAGCAACAACAATATTAATCATTTGATTTTCATTATTTAGGTAATACTCGTAAAAGTTACCTAAAAGTTGCATAGCAACATCTTTAAAAGCTAAAGTCGGACCATGAAACAGTTCTAACACAGTTCTATCTCCAAGCTTTATGAAATCTACAACATTATCTCTTCTAAATGCAGAGTAAGACTTATCAATAATTTTACTCAATTCAGCTTGTGACATGAAATTACCTATAAATGGATAAACGATCTTTTTGGCTAACTCTGAGTAGCTTAGTTTTTTAAAGTCTTTAACTTCATTTTCAGTATATTTCGTTAATTTTTCTGGAATAAATAAGCCTCCATCATCAGCAAGGCCTTTGATAAAAACGTCTTTAAATTCAAAGGTTTTTGATGTGTCTCTTGTACTTATGTATCTCATTTAATAATTTTTTTTCCTAAAATATAAATATATTAAAAGAATTGAAATCGCCATAGAAAACCAAGTAATTGCATACTTCTTATGATTATTTGAAATTTTAGCAGTAATCACTCGTGGTTTTGGAATTTTATAATCACCGTTTAAATAAATGACATACTCTGAAAAATTTCTTCCAGTAAATTTTAAAATATCTTCTCTATTCAAAGTAAACCAATAATTTTTCTCAATATCGTTTTCTGGTTTGAATGTACTTGGTTTAGTTTGTAGCATAAGAGTGCCAACTATTTGATTTTGGTCAACTAAATTTAGTTCAGGTAGGTCTTTTTTTTCAAAAGGTATCCATCCCCTATTCATTAAGTAATTTTGGTCACCAATTTTTATTGGATTAATTACCTCAAATCCAGGTTTCCCTGCATCATTTAAATTGTACAAGTAAATTTGTTTATCAAAATCAATATCTCCACTTGTTTTTATTCTAAGATAATTTTTTTTTTCAACATTGGATAATTCCACTGGGTCGTTTTTTAAAGAATTTTCTATTTGCTCAATTAACTCTAATTTCCAATTTAATCTATAAATTTGCCAAAACCCAAGAGAGAGCAGAGTTAAAATAATAAAGTAAACAAAAACTGAAAATAGTAATTTATTCTTCAAGGATAAATATTAACTTCCCCAAATATAAATTGCAGCAAATAAGAATAGCCACACTACGTCAACGAAATGCCAGTACCAAGCAGCTGCTTCAAATCCAAAATGATGATCTTTAGTAAAATGACCAAGTCTTCCTCTCCACAAACAAACTGCTAAAAATATCGTTCCAATTATGACGTGAAAACCATGAAAACCTGTCGCCATATAAAATACAGCTCCATAAATATGACCTGAATAAGTAAAAGTAGCATGATGATATTCGTATGCTTGCAATAAAGTAAAAAAGAAACCAAGAATTACAGTTAGTGTTAAACCTTGTATAAATCCTTTTCTATCATCTTCTAATAAAGCGTGATGAGCCCAAGTTACAGTTGTTCCTGATAATAATAATACTAGAGTATTTATTAAAGGAATGTCCCAAGGATCAAACGTTTCAATATCTTTTGGAGGCCATACATTTCCAACAAATTCATTTGGAAATAAACTTATATCAAAGTAAGCCCAAAACCATGCAACAAAGAACATTACCTCTGAAGCAATAAATAGAGTCATTCCATATCTATGGTGAATTTGGACAACTGGAGTATGATGACCTTGATGTTCAGCTTCAATAACTACGTCTCTGAACCACATGTATGCACCATAAATTAATAAGGCTAAACCAAGATACATTCCCCAGGAAATACCGTTATGCATATAAAAAATTGCACCTATTGCTAATACTAAGCATGCAAAAGATGTATAGATTGGCCAAGGGCTTGGATCAACTAAGTGGTAATCGTGTTTTTTTTCTGCTGACATTTTTCGTGATTATGATTGTTTATAGTAATCTGTCGAGAAAAAAGTGTACGACATGGTTACATCTTGTAGATTTTTTGTTGTTGGATCATTTACAAGTTCAGGGTCTAAATAAAAAGTCATCACATAAGTGGCTTTCTCACCAGCCTTCAACTCTTGTTTTTCAAAGCAAAAACATCCTAATTTACTATAATATTTACCAAAACTTGCTGGTGACACGTTAAAACTAGCGACACCATAAGTCGTTTCGTCTCCAATATTCTCAACTTCAAATTCTATTCTGTTGACCTGGCCAACTTTCACGTCAATCACGTTTGATTTTGCTTTAAAATTCCATTCAAGATTGTTTACATTTGTATCAAACCTCACGCTAACAACCTTATCTAATACTATTTTGGGAGCTTCTTTAGATACCTGTGTTGTTCCACCAAAGCCTGTTACTCTACAAAACAGATCATACAAAGGCACTGCCGCAAAAGACAATCCTAACATAAGGACGAAAATACCAGCCAAAAGTAAAGGAGTTAATGTTTTGCTTTTAATCATATCTGTCTATCAAATACTCCAACGTTGTATAAAGTAAAAACAAATAAAAATACCATAAAGGCTAAAATTGCTATTGCGGTTATAATATTTTTTTTCTTTGTTTTCTTGTCAGGCGTTATCATAAAATTTTATCAATTAAAAAAAGAACAAAAATTAAAAATAGATACAAAATTGAATATCCAAAAATAGATTTTGCTTTTTTTGCATCAAATTTGTTCTTTTTAAATTTATAAAGTTCGAAACATAAATAATTATAATAAATTGTCAAAATTAATGATGGAATTAAAAAAGTTATCCCCACAAAGCCAATAGCGTAAGGCAAAACAATTACTGGTAACATTGTTAAAGAATAGACAAATATATTTAATTTTGTACTCTCAACACCATTTGTTAATGGAAGCATTGGAATTTTCGCTTTTTTGTAATCATCTGATTTATACAGACTTAAAGCCCAAAAATGTGAAGGCGTCCAAAAGAATATGATTAAAAAGAAGGTGATTGGCTCAAAAGTTAAAGAATTGGTAGCTATAGTCCAACCAATCACTGGGGGCAATGCTCCTGCAGCTCCTCCTATCACAATATTTTGTGGCGTCTTTCTTTTTAACCAAATTGTATAAACAAACACATAAAACAAAATAGTAAAAAGTAATAAACTAGCTGATATTCTGTTTGAATAATAATCAAGCGCAATTACAGAAAAAATCGAAAGAGAAATTCCAAATACTAGTGCTTGATTTCTATTTACCTTACCTGTCGGAATTGGTCTCAAACAAGTTCTTGTCATAAGAGCATCTAAATCAGACTCGTACCACATGTTTAAAGCCCCAGCTGCTCCTGCTCCAATTGAAACTAAAATTATTCCAATGATTGCATCTTTTGTTGGAATTATATTAGGAGCCATTAACAATCCAACTGCACAAGTAAAGATAACCAAAGACATTACTCTTGGTTTCATTAATTTAAATAATTCAGATAAATTAAAGGCGTCTTCTTGAGATAAGTTTCTATTTTTTAATTTAGACTTAATCATTAATTTAAAGTTAAAAAATCTTATTTGCTAAATTTAGCTAGTAGATTTTTCAACACCCTCTTCATCTTCAAACTTTGGTAATTCTTCAAAAGTATGAAAATTAGGTGGAGATGGTACAGTCCATTCTAAAGTTGTAGCGCCTTCTCCCCATGGGTTTTGTGCTGCAGCTTTTTTCTTATAAAACGCATAAGCAAGGTTTATAAAAAATACTACCAATCCAATTACAGAAATATAAGAACCAATTGAAGAAATATAATTCCATCCTGCAAAAGCATCTGGATAGTCAGCATACCTTCTTGGCATTCCTGCAAGACCTAAAAAGTGTTGTGGGAAGAAAACCAAGTTTACTCCGATAAACGTTAACCAGAAGTGTAATTGACCCATCCACTCTGAGTATTCATAACCAGACATTTTTCCAAACCAGTAATAAAAACCAGCGAAGATGGCAAACACAGCTCCTAATGATAAAACGTAATGAAAATGGGCAACAACATAATATGTATCATGCATTGCAGTATCAACTCCAGCATTCGCAAGAACTACACCAGTAACTCCACCAACAGTAAATAAAAATATAAATCCTAAAGCCCAAACCATTGGAGTTTTAAATGAAATCGAACCACCCCACATGGTTGCTATCCATGAAAATATTTTTATACCGGTTGGAACTGCAATGATCATAGTTGCAGCTAAAAAGTATGCTTTAGTATCAGTACTTAAACCAACTGTATACATGTGGTGAGCCCAAACAACGAAACCAACTATTCCAATTGCAACCATTGCATAAGCCATTCCTAAGTATCCAAAAACTGGTTTTCTAGAAAATGTTGAAACAATATGACTGATCATTCCAAAACCTGGTAAAATTAAAATATAAACTTCCGGGTGACCAAAGAACCAAAATAAATGTTGGAATAAAACTGGGTCTCCACCAGTTTGAGCATCAAAGAAAGCTGTTCCAAAGTTTCTATCTGTAAGAAGCATCGTAATTGCTCCTGCTAAAACTGGTAATGATAACAATAATAAGAAAGCTGTTACTAATATTGACCAAGCAAATAATGGCATTTTATGAAGTGTCATGCCAGGTGTTCTCATATTTAAAATTGTAGTAATAAAGTTAACTGCACCTAAAATTGAAGAAGCTCCAGCCAAGTGTAGACTTAAAATTGCAAAATCCATTGCTGGACCTGGTTGACCTGCTGTAGATGATAATGGAGGATATATTGTCCATCCTCCTCCTACTCCTGTTTGACCTGGAGGGCCATCCATGAAAATTGACATTATTAACAATATGAAAGATGTAGGCAGTAACCAGAATGAAATATTATTCATTCTAGGAAAAGCCATATCAGGTGCACCAATCATTATTGGAACAAACCAATTACCAAAGCCACCAATCATTGCTGGCATAACCATAAAGAAAATCATTATTAAACCATGACCAGTAACTAAAACGTTATATAAATGATAGTTTCCACCTAAAATTCCATCACCTGGATGCATCAATTCCATTCTCATCAAAACTGAGAATGCAGTACCAATAACACCTGCAATAATTGCAAATATTAGATACATAGTTCCAATATCTTTGTGGTTGGTTGAATAAGCCCAACGTTTCCAACCAGTTGGCGTATGATGATCGTCGTGTGATGCTGTTTGTGTATACATATTATTTACTCGCTAGTTTTTTAAATTGATCTTCTTCATTAATTTCTTTTGCAAATTTGACTTTAGCGTCTAACAACCACTCTTGGTATTCTTCCTCAGTAACAACTCTAACTTCAATTGGCATAAACGCGTGTTTAATTCCACACAGTTCAGAACATTGACCATAAAAAGTTCCAACTTTTTCTGCTTTAAACCAAGTCTCATTTATTCTTCCAGGCACAGCGTCTCGTTTTACTCCAAATGAAGGTAGTGCCCATGCATGTAGAACATCATTAGCTGTGATCATTACCTTAACAACTTTATTTACTGGAACAACCAGTTCATTATCTACAGCTAACAGTCTTGGCTCGTTTTCTTTTAAGTCCTTAGTTTCGATCATGTAAGAGTCGAAGAAAATATTTTCGTCTGGATACTCATATCCCCAGTACCATTGATATCCAATAGCTTTAACAGTTATGTCTGCTTTTGGAATTGCATCTTGTTTGTATAAAATTTTAAATGATGGAACTGCCATCACGATTAGAATTAAACATGGAATTAAAGTCCATAAAACTTCAACAGCAACATTATGAGTTCTTTTTGATGGAACTGGATTTGCTGAAGCTCTAAATCTAATACAAGCATAAACCATCAAAAATAGAACAAAAACACTGATTGCTATTATAATTGGTAACAACAATTTATCATGAAAATTAACAATATCTCTCATAGTCTCGGAAGCAGCCTTTTGAAATCCTAGTTGCCAATCGACAGGTTGATTAGCGAACGCGCTTGAAGTGATAAAGAATGTTAGAAATATATATAAAATTTTTTTCATTTTTTTACCCTATATAGAGCGTCTTTTAAAAAAATACACTTTTACTTTTAGCGACAAAATATCAATTAATGGCGTAATTTATGATCGATAGAGCAGAAATTACTGCCGTTTCAGATCTCAAGATGTTTTCATTGATTTTAATAGGCTGAACACCATTAAATTTAAGAATCTCTTCCCTCTCCTCCTCAGAAAAATCTCCTTCAGGCCCTATGATTACGCAAGAGGGTTTAGTTGTTAACTTTTTAAGATCAATTTTTGTATTAGCAGAATTCAGGTCAGTAAATATCAAATCCATGTCATTGCTTAGAAAATTTTTTAATTTCTGAGGCTCCTCAATTATTGGAACGGTTATTCTATTTGATTGTTCAGCGGCTTCTATTATTACTTTTTCCAATCTCTCTTTATTTATTTTTCTAACAATCGTTCTTTCAAAGATAATTGGTAAAAACTTAGTTACACCCAGCTCTGTAGCTTTTTGTATCATGAAATTAAAGTAATTAGATTTGATTGGAGAAAAGGCTAACCATAGTTCTTTGGTATTTTCTTTCTGTCTTAATTGCTTCGTAACATTAAACTCCACTATGCTTTTGGTTATATTCAAAATTTTAGCTTCCCATTCTCCACTATTATTAAATAAAGAAAAAACTTCATTTTCTTTAATTCTCATAACTTTAGAAACATAATGAGATTGAGATTTATCAAGTTTGTCAGTCAAATTAAGAGATAAACTTTTTGAATAAAATAATCTAATGTTACTCATATTGATAAGTTAGTTTATGAAAAATATTAAAGCAATAATTTTTGATGCATATGGCACCTTATTTGACGTCAATTCAGCTGCTGAGAAATGTAAAGATAAAATTGGTGATAAGTGGGAAGGTTTCGCCAATTATTGGAGAACAACACAATTAGAATATACTTGGCTAAGAAGTTTAATGAAACGTCACAAGGATTTTTGGCAAGTGACAGAGGATAGTTTAGACAAATCAATGAAAGCTTATGAGATAGACTCTTCAATGAGAAATGAGTTATTAGATCTATATAAAATTTTATTAACCTTCAAAGAAGTCCCTGAAGTTTTAAAATCATTAAAAGAAAAAAATTATAAACTTGCTATTCTTTCAAATGGCACTCCTACTCTTCTTAATGAATTAGTTAAGAGTAATAATTTAGAAAATATATTTGATGATATTTTTTCAATTGAAGAAGTTGGGATTTATAAACCTGACTCTAAAGTTTATGATCTTCCAATAAATCAATATCAAATTCAAAAAAATGAAGTTGTTTTTTTAAGTGCAAATACGTGGGATGTTTCGGGTGGTGGAAATTATGGTTATAATTCTATTTGGGTTAATAGAAATAATAATATTTTTGACAATCTAGATTATGAACCGAAACATCAAATCGTGGACCTCAGTAAGTTACTTGATATAATATAAAAAATTCTTATGTACGAAATATGAAAAATATTGAAGTAAATAAAATTATAGACCCTATTCCAGCTTCTGACGGTGCTGGAGTAAAATTAAAAAGAAGTATTGGTGTTGAGCCAAACTATTTTGATCCTTTCTTAATGCTAGATGAATTTGGATCAGAGAATAGCGAAGATTATATTGCAGGTTTTCCACCCCACCCTCATAGAGGAATTGAGACAGTTACTTATATGTTAGCTGGAGATTTTGAGCACAAAGACAGCACTGGTGGTGAAGGTAGAATGACTGCAGGAGACGTTCAGTGGATGAAAACAGGAAGTGGAATTATTCATTCTGAAATGCCTGCTATGAAAGAAGGAAGACTTCATGGTTTTCAATTATGGATTAACATGCCTGCTAAATTAAAAATGAGTAAACCTGAATACATTTATATTGATGCAGATAAAATGAGTGTACATAAAGATGATGATAAACAAGTAAAAGTAATAGCTGGAAAATTTGAAAAAGCTGAAGGACCAGTAAAAGGCCATAACGTTGAGCCAGTTTATTTTGATGTAGAATTAAACAAAGATAAAGAGTTCAATTTTAAATTACCATCTACTCACAATACGTTTATTTATTTAATTAGTGGAGAAATCGAAATTGGTAAAAATAAACATGAAAATGTTAAAGACAGTACTTTAATTCTTTTAACTAAGGGTGAAGATTTAACAGTTAAGGCTCAATCAAATGCCAAATTCTTGGTAATTTCAGGGAAACCAATTAATGAAGAAATAGCTAGAGGTGGACCATTTGTAATGAATACTAAAGCAGAAATCTTGCAAGCAGTTCAAGATTATCATAATGGTACATTTGTAAAATAAATTATGAAAGCTGTAGAAATCAATAAAACTGGTAAACCTGAGGTTTTAGAGGTTAAAGATATTTCTTTAGATAAACCTGGCCCTGATCAAGTAACCATTGAACAAAAAGCAATTGGACTCAACTACATTGATACATACCATAGATCAGGTTTATACCCATTAAAATTACCAATTGGTTTAGGTTTGGAAGGTGCTGGAGTTATTACTGATGTTGGTGAGAATGTAAAAGAATTTAAAGTTGGAGATAAAATTTCTTATGCAGGTATTCCTTTGGGTTCTTATTGTTCTCATCGAAATTATCCTACTAAGAATTTGGTAAAAGTACCTGATGGTATTGATCTTGAAATAGCTGCAACTTTAATGACAAAAGGATTAACAACTTTTTATCTTTTGCATAAAACTTATCCTGTTAAATCAGGTGAAACAATTTTATTTCACGCAGCTGCTGGTGGTGTTGGTCAAATTTTTGGACAATGGGCAAAAAGTTTAGGTTGTACTGTTATAGGAACAGTCGGATCGGATGAAAAAGTAAATATAGCAAAACAAAATGGTTACGATCATGTAATTAATTACAATAAAGAGAATTTTGCAAAAAAAGTTTTGGAAATCACTAATGGCAAGGGTGTTCCTGTTGTATACGATGGAGTTGGTAAAGATACATTAGATGGTTCAATTGAATGTTTGGCAATAAGAGGAATGATGGTTTCATTTGGAAATGCATCAGGACCATTATCTGACATAAATGTTCCAAAAATAATTCAACCAAAAGGACTTTATCTTGTAAGACCATCTATGCAACAATACCTCTCAACAAGGGAGGAGTTAGACGAAGCTTCAAAAACAATGTTTGAAAAAATTAGCTCAGGTAAAGTAAAAATTAAAATTTTTAAAAAATATAAGTTGGAAGAAGTTGTTAAAGCTCATCAAGATCTCGAAGGAAGAAAAATTTTAGGCCCTGCTGTTATAGTGCCTAATTAACATCAACATCCATATCAGACATATGTAGCTTAAGTGCATTTGTTGAAATTTGAATTTCTCTTATAAAAAAAATTATAGATATAATCATTGATAGACAACAAGACCCAAATATTACTCTAGCTAAAAAAACTTCATCTAAATAAAGTGCAAATACTGTTAACATATTGAATAAAAAACCAAAAGCTGCAAACAAAATAGTCCACCTTAAAAGTGTAATTCTACCGCTTAAATTGATAAACTGCTTTTTCCACTCAGGTGGAATATGCTTCTCATAAACATGTTCATCATGCAATTGTCGAATTAAAATACTCAATGAATGAAATCTATTACTATAAACTCCCATTAATAAAGGTATTGCTGGGAACATTAATGCTGTGACCGTGTAATCTATATTCATACGAATCAAATTGATTATGAAACTAGCCTTTGTTATTTACAAGTAAAATATTATGAACCAATTAAAATTTTTTATCGAATTAACAAGATTAAAAAAACCAATTGGCTTTATGCTACTATTTTGGCCATGCGCATGGGGTCTTACTTTGGCTTATGATTTTACGTTAAATTTAAATATTTATTTTTTTTATTTATTTCTTTTTTTCTTAGGATCAGTCCTTATGAGATCAGCTGGTTGTATTGTTAACGATATACTAGATAAAGAATTTGACGCAAAAGTTTATCGTACAAAGAATCGACCAATTGCTTCTGGCAAAGTAACTATTAAACTAGCAATTTTTTATGCTCTAATTTTATGTTTATTAGCTTTATTGGTTTTATTAAATTTTAATTATTTTACAATTATTCTTGCTTTAGGCTCAATGCCACTTGCATTTACATATCCTTTAATGAAAAGGTTTACTTATTGGCCACAATTATTTTTAGGTATTACATTTAACTATGGTCTTATTCTTGGATGGACATCTATAAATGCTGAATTTAATTTAGTTCCTATCATTCTTTATATTGGAGCCATATTTTGGACATTAGGTTATGACACTATATACGGGTATCAAGATATTAAAGATGATGAAATTATAGGACTAAAATCAACATCAATTAAATTTAAAAATAAACCCTATACTTTTTTATTTTTATGTTACTTTATTTATCTACTATGTTTGTTAATTGCAGGTTATTTATTAAATTTAAATAAGATTAGTTTAATAATATTCATTTTAATTTTTATACACATGACTTATTTTCAATTAAAAAGATTAGAAATAGAAAATCCAAAAAGTTGTCTTGTAATATTTAAATCAAATAATTTTTTAGGTTTAATCGTACTTATTGGTTTAATAATTGGAAAGATATAAAATGAATAAAATAAACATTATTAAGCGTCTATATAAGAGTTATACAAAAAAATATTTAAAAAAAATTTTTATTGCATTCTTTTTTTCTATCCTTCTTGCCGGAAGTACATCTTCAGTCGCTTATTTATTGGACCCTGCAATTAAAAAATTGTTTATAGAGCAAAATCAATCATTAATACTAATAATACCATTCGCGATAGTTATGGCATTTGCGATAAAAGGTGCTTCATTATATTTGGCTAGATTTATAATGATTGGAGTATCTGAAGAGGTAAAAAAAGATATTCAATATGATATTTTTACATCCTTATTAAAGGCAGACACTAGAATAATTGATGAAAAGCATACAGGTAAATTTATAGCAAATTTAACAAATGATGTTGTGATGATAACAAATTTACTAAGTACAGTTGTATTAAATTTATTTAAAGATTCCTTAACTCTAATTGGACTATTGTCTGTTATGTTTTATCAAAATTGGAAATTATCTTTGATAGCAATAATAATGATACCTTTAGCAAGTATAGCCGCAAAGTCTTTAGGGAAAAGAATTAGTAAAGTTACCAATCAACAAATGACCAGAGCTGGAATATTAACTTCTTACTTAATGGAAATGTTTAAAAATCATAAGTTAATTAAAATTTTTCAAAGAGAAAAATATGAAAAACAAAGAGCCTTTGAGTTTATTAATAGCTTAAAAGAGTCAACTAAGAAAATTGCTATAGTTTTTGTTAGAGCATCACCAATAATGGAATTTTTAACAGGAATTATGATTGCATTTTTAATTTTTTTTGCTGCAAAATTAATTATAAAAAATGAGCTTGAAGTAAACAATTTCTTCTCATTTCTTGCAGCTATGATGTTAGCTTATCAACCAGTAAGGTCCTTAGCTACTTTAAATATATCAATTCAACAAGGCATTTCTGGTGCTCAAAGAGTTTTACCAATAATTGACGATGTTCCAGAGGTAAATGAAAAGATAAATGCTGAAAATTTAAAGATTGATAGAGGAACGATTAAATTTGAAAATATTTATTTTAAATATCCAAATACTGAAAAAGAAATTTTAAAAACTATAAATTTAAATTTTTCAGGAGGAAAAATGACTGCTTTAGTTGGCCATAGCGGCGCAGGTAAATCAACAATATTAAATTTAATCCCTAGGTTTTATGATTCAAACAGAGGTGATATAAAAATTGATGAACAATCAATCTATAATTCAACAATTTATTCCCTAAGGAAAAATATATCTTTAGTTAGTCAAGACACTACTTTATTTGATGATACAATTAAAAATAACATAGCATACGCCGACGCAAAAGCATCTCAAGATGAAATTGAGAAAGCAGCAAAATTATCATTCGCTGATGAATTTATAGAAAAATTGCCAAATAAATATGAAACGTTAATTGGTGAAAATGGTATCCGATTATCTGGAGGAGAAAAACAAAGACTTTCAATCGCTAGAGCAATTTTAAAAAAAAGCCCTATTATTTTATTAGATGAAGCTACTTCTTCTTTAGATGCCGAAATTGAGGATAAAATTCAAAAAGCAATTAATTTTCTAACAAAAGGTAGAACTACAATTGTTATCGCTCATAGATTATCTACAATATTAAACTCAGATAAAATTTATGTAATAGATCAAGGAATAATAAATGGAGAGGGAACTCATAAAGAATTATTAGAAACTTCTGATGTATATAAAAACTTTTATCAAAAACAGATAAAAAAATCTTAATGATAATTGTTTATAGATTTTTTTATTAATTTAATATTCATTTTATCACCAATCATATTAATTTTTAGATTTTTTAAAAAAAAAGAGCACATTTTAAGATTTAAAGAAAAATTTTGTTTTTTTACAAAAAAAAGAGTTCGGGGTAAACTTCTATGGTTTCATGGCGCTAGTGTTGGTGAACTTCAAAGTATTATTCCCTTAATTGAGAAAATAGAAAAAAATAACAATATTAAGAAAATATTAATTACTACAAATACATTAAGCTCCTCAAAAATTATTGATAAATTAAATTTAAAAAAAACTATTCATCAATTCTTTCCTATTGATACAAACTATCATTCAAATAAATTTTTAAATTATTGGAAACCATCAGCTGCTTTTTTTGTAGACTCAGAAATTTGGCCTAATACGTTAATAAATTTGAATAAAAAGAGAATTCCTATTGTACTTTTAAATGGACGTATAACGAAAAAGACATTTAATAGATGGTGTTATTTTCCAAATTTCTCAAACTTAATTTTTAAAAAAATTAATTATTGTTTATCCTCAAATAAAGTCTCATCATTATATTTAAAAACACTGGGTGTAAAAAAGGTTAAATATTTGGGCAATTTAAAATTTTCACAATCTGAAAATGAAAAATTAATTAAATTTAATTATTTAAGTAAGTTAATTAAAAATAAAAAAGTTTGGTGTGCATCAAGTACTCATCATAATGAAGAATTACTATGTGGATTGGCTCACATAAAATTAAAGAAAAAATTTAAAAATATTTTTACAATTATAATTCCAAGACATGTGGAAAGAACAGAATTAATAAAAAAATCATTAGAAAAATTAAATTTAAATGTTTACACACATGAGTCTCATTTAAAACCAAATAAAAATATTGAAGTATACATTGTAGACTCATATGGCAAAACAAAATCAATATACAATTATTGTAAAAATATATTTTTAGGTGGATCTCTAGTTAAACATGGAGGACAAAATCCATTAGAGGCAACAAGATATGGCTGTAAAATATTGCACGGACCACACGTAGAAAACTTTAATGAAATTTACGATTATTTAAGAAATCTTAAAATATCCACAAAGGTAAAAGATCATTCACAATTATCAATTAAGCTCGATAAGCTTTTAACTCAAAAAAATAAATCAAAAAAAATTCAAAATAAACTTAACAAAATTGGAGATAAAATTTTAAATGACACTTATAATGAAATTTATCAATTCATAAAAAATGAGAATTAAAAAACCAAAATTTTGGGATAATAAACAAAAAACATTAATATCTATTTTACTACTTCCAATATCAGCATTTTATCTACTATTTTTTTTGATAAATAGAATATTTGTTAATTCTAAAACTTACAAAAAACCAACAATACCCATAATTTGTGTTGGTAATATTTATCTTGGTGGAACAGGAAAAACACCTTTAGTAAGAGAGATTTATAAAATTATAAATTCTTTTGGCAAAAACCCAGCAATTGTTAAAAAATATTACGATTATCTCTCAGATGAAATAAAGATGTTGGAAAAAACTGGAAAGGTTTATACAAGTCATAAAAGAAATACTGCAATATTTCTATCTGCTTCAGATGGTCATGACGCTGCAATATTGGATGATGGTTTTCAAGATTTCTCAATTATACCCAGTCTGTCAATCCTGTGTTTTAATTCAAAACAAATGATTGGAAATGGACAAATAATACCCGCTGGGCCTTTAAGAGAAGGTTTAAATGCAATCCAAAGAGCTGACTGTATAATTATTAATGGAGATAAAAATTTAGAATTTGAAGAAAAAATTTTCAAATTTAAAAGAAAAAAAAAACTACATATATTTTATTCAAAATATAAAATTAAAAATATTGAAAAACTTAAAGATAAGACAATTACTGCATTTGCAGGAATAGGAAATCCTTCAAATTTTTTTGATCTTTTAATAGAAAGTAATTTAAATTTAAGTAAAGTACATACTTTTCCAGATCACCACAATTATTCAAAAGAAGATTTTGAAATCTTAAGCAAGGAAAAATCGAATGTATTAGTAACAACAGAGAAAGATTATTATAGACTTAATGAAAATCAAAAAAAAATTTGCCAATTCATAGAGGTAGATTTAGAAATTGAAAATCAAGAAATATTTGAAAATATAATTAAATCTTATTTATGAAAATTATAAAATATTTTTTTGAATTCATAATAATAATTACTTTCTTTTCCATATTTAAATTAATTGGTTATAGAAATGCATCAAATCTAGGAGAAAAAATTGGAAAAATTTTTGGTCCGTTATTTAGATCTAGTCATATAATTCTAAAAAATCTTGAAAATTTAAACGATAGTTATTCACATAATGAAATAAATAATATTATTAAAAATATGTGGGGTAATTATGGAAGAATTTTTGCAGAATACATGTTTCTTAAAAAATTTAGAAATAATGTTCTTTCAAGTAATATCGAAATAAATGGTCAAAAAATTTTAGATGAAATAAAATCAAAAAAAGAACCTGTTATATTTGTATCTGGACATTTTAATAATTTTGAATTGATGGCTATGTATTTAGAAAAATCTGGAATTAATCTTGCGGCAATATATAGGCCTTTAAATAATAAATTTTTAAATCCATTAATGGAAAAAATAAGAAAAAAATATATCTGCAAAAATCAGATAAAAAAAGGTATTGCTGGTACAAAAGAAATCTTAAAATATTTTAAGCAAGGTACATCAATTGCATTGATGATTGACCAAAGAGTCTCTGAGGGAATAAGGTGTAATTTTTTCAACAAGCAAGCACTTACAACAACTATCCCAGCTCAATTTGTTAAAAAATTTAACTGTAAAATTGTCCCTTTATATATTCAAAGAATTCATGGACATAAATTTAAGTTAGATGTTCTTGATCCATTAATTTTTTCAAAAGATGAAAAAATAGAGGTAATTACTCATAAATTGAATGAAATACTTGAGGAGATGATTAGAAGAAATCCAGAACAGTGGATTTGGACGCACAACAGATGGAAGTAATTTTATTTTCTTTTTTTTGATGCCTCTATATAAGAAAAATAAGGCTCTTGAAGCTCTACATTCCAATAAGTAAGTTCATTAAGAGAAATTTTTTTTCCACTAACTGAACAAATAACATGATCACCATTTTCTATAACTTCAAAATTATTTGGTAAATATTTTATTTTTGCTAATTTTTTATACATTATTAGTTTATATATTAATACATGAATGTTTTAATAATTGGAAGTGGTGGAAGAGAGCATGCTTTATGTGCATCGTGTAAAAAATCAGAAAATATAAATAAAATCTTTTGTGCCCCAGGAAATGCAGGCACAGACTTAATAGCCAAGAATATTTCTATAGATATTAATGATTTTCAGGAAATAACAAATTTTGTAAAAAAAAATGAAATCGAAATTGTTATTGTAGGTCCAGAAAAACCACTTGTTGATGGCATTGTAGATTATCTAGAAAAAAATAATATTAAAACTTTTGGGCCAAGCAAATTAGCTTCAAAACTTGAGGGCTCTAAAATCTTTACTAAAGAATTATGTGATAAATATAATATTCCAACAGCAAAATTTGGAATTTTTAAAAATTCTAATGATGCAAATAATTTTGTAGAAAAATGTCGTTTACCAATTGTAGTAAAAGCAGATGGATTGGCATCCGGTAAGGGAGTTTATATTTGTAATAAAAGAGATGAAGCAGAGATTGCAATTAAAGAAATTTTTAATGGGAAATTTGGACTAGCAAATGAAATACTAATTGAGGAATTTCTTGATGGAGAAGAAATGAGTTTTTTTATAATTTCAGATGGTGAAACTTATTTTCCTTTTGGTACTGCTCAAGACCACAAAAGAGTTTTTGAGGGTGACAAAGGTAAAAATACTGGAGGCATGGGCGCCTATTCTCCTTCAAGATTAGAAAATGATGAACTAAATAATAAAATTATAAAAAAAATTATAAAACCTACTCTTAAAGCACTTAAAGATTTAAATACAAGTTTCAAAGGATTTCTTTATGCAGGCCTTATGATTATAAAAAATGAACCATTTTTAATAGAATACAACGTAAGAATGGGTGATCCAGAATGTCAAACAATTTTGCCTAAACTGAAAACTGATTTTGTAAAATTAATAAACGCTTGTGTAAATAAAAATTTGAATTCAATAAATCTAGAGTGGCACAATGACAAGAGTTTATGTATTGTATTGTGCTCAAAAGGTTACCCTGAAAGTTACGAGAATAATATTGAAATTCAAAATTTAAATAAAGTTAAATTGAAAAAAAATGAATTTATTTTTCATGCAGGCACAAAAAAGGAGAAAGATAAAATTTTATCAAATGGAGGGAGAGTACTCAATTTCGTTATCAGATCAAATAATTTTAAAAATAATAGAGAAACAGCAATAAACCTTATTAATGAGATAAATTGGAAAAATGGATTTTTCAGAAGAGATATCGGATATAAAGCCATTGATTGATGAGAATAATTGGAGGAAAAAATAAAGGTAAAAAGATTAGCTTACCAATCGATAAAAATACAAGACCACTTAGAGACCTGGTTAAAGAGTCTATTTTTAATCTTATCGAGCACTCAAATAAATTTAATACATCTATTTTAAATTCTGTTGTTTTAGATTTATTCTCAGGTACAGGTTCTTTCGGGCTGGAATGTTTTTCAAGAGGTGCAAAATTTATTACCTTTGTTGAAAATTATCCTCATATTCTAGATATACTAAAAAAAAATATATCACAGATGAATGCATCATCATCTTCTGAGATAATTGAAAATAATTGTTTCGAATTAATGAAAAACAATAAAAAATTTTCCAAAAGATTTGATATAATATTTTTAGATCCACCATATAAAGATAAAAATATTAATCTTTTAATTGATCAAATAATTGATCAAAAAATTTTAAAAAGAAATGGTATTGTTTTAATTCATAGACATAAAAAAGATGATATTAAGATAACATCTAAGCTAAACATATTAGATACTAGAAAATATGGAATTTCAAAAATAATTATTGGAAATTAACTTTTAATTAATCTTTTTTTAGTTTCTTTTTTAATAAGTTCTACAGAAGGTTGATCATAAGGATTTATTTTTAAAGCTTTGCCCAATAAAATTGTTTCAAGTATAAAATAAGAAAATAATGTTCCTAGTGTACTTTCGTCTCTTTTTTCAATTATGAAACTTCTGAAAGGAATATTTTTTTTTTGGAATACTTTTTGAGTTGCAAGAAATTGATCATATAAAACGTGCTGTAAATTTTTGTTTTTTAAGTAATTTCGAGAACTTAATAGCCCTTCACTTTTAATTTTTTGTGAAAAATTTTCTTTAGTAAAAAAAAAGGTATAAAAATTATTCTTTTTACCATCTAAATAAAATTGCATTAGACTATGATTATCTTGAGGCATCTTTGAAACTATTGGCAAAATTCCCTTGCTTTTTTTTCCTAAACTCTCAGCAACAAGTTGTTGATACCAATAAAATAAATTTAATGACTTTTCATCGTAGTTAAGAATTATTGAATTAGATTTATTTTTTTTAATTAAGCTTAATGTGTTTGAAACACTATTAATTATTGAATTCAAAAAAAATTTATTTTTGATTAGATCGTTAAATTTCCTAAATTTATCTATTTTTAAACCCATTAACATTGCTGGGAGCATTCCAACCTCAGATAAAACTGAATATCTACCACCAATAAAATTATTGTGATCAATCACATCTGACTTTAATTTTGTAGCTATAGATCTGAGATAATTTTCATTATTTTCGGTTATAAAAATATTTTTTACTTTTTTATTAATAATTACATTGGAATTCACAATTGTTTCTAAAGTATTTCCGGATTTTGAAATAATTAAATTTAATTTATTTTTTTTTTTTATATTTCTAATTTTATTATCTTCAAAATTATCAAGAAAAAAAAAATTTTTTTTTATCCTATTTTTTAAAAAACTATAAATAGATTTCGATCCCATTATAGATCCACCCATACCAATCAATGTGATATTAGAAAGTTTTTTATATTTTTTAATTTTTTTTAAATCCCATGAATCTTTATAAGTATTTTTCAAAGATTTAATAATATGATTATCTTCTTCAATTAATTTATTTAATAAACTTTTTAAGTTTTTTTGGGGTTTTGCTTTATTAAAATTTTTAATTTTAATATTTTCAATTTGAATCATTTTTTTTGATATTTTTTAATATCAATTCCTCTGTTGAATTAGTAGCTGTATTGTCTTCTTGATTTTCATTTTTTTTATCGTCGTTTAAAATTTTTTCTTCAAAAGACTTCACTGTATTTTTATTGGATATTTCGGTTTTACCTGGCTCTGGAAGATCGTTAAAATTTGGTGGCAAAACTAAAGGGTTTTTCTTTTCTACTAAAAATTCATCTCCTGTATTACCTTTTTTCAACTTAAACCCTTCAGAAACTGAACCACAGCTTTGTAAAAAATTAAATATTAAAATAATTAGAATATATTTTTTCATTAAATTTTTTTATTTTTTAAAAATATTTCAGCATATATTAACAGTATTACACCTAAAGTTATAAATATATCAGCAACATTAAATATAAACCAATGAAAATTTTGATAATGAATATCTATAAAGTCTGGTACAGCTGAATAAAGAAATCTATCAAAAACATTACCTAATGCTCCCCCTAAAATTATTATGAAACTATATTTTTCAATTCCTCTAGTTTTCCTAATAAAATAAATTAGTATTAATATAATTATAACTATAAACCCAGTTATAAAATTATAAAAAGATTTTTCATTAAATGCCAATAACCCAAAAGCCACTCCTTCATTCCAAATTAGCTGAATGTTTATAAATTTTGAAGTAATGATTTCGGAATTTAATAATATACTATCTAAATGAATTACATATAGTTTAGATATTCTATCAAGTAAAAAAATTATAAGAACAATCAAAATATCCGAGAAAAAAAACTTTTTTAAATACATTAAGAATGATTTGGACAAGTAGATCTTTCGCAAGCTACTTCTTTTATCTTCCAACAAGTAGAGCATTTTGATCCCTTTGCTTTACTTGTGGTTACAATTATTTCTTCATTATTATTGAAAATTACTTCTGCTTTTGAAGTAATACAAAATTCAGAAAAATCTATATTGTTTACAGCATCTTTAAATTTTTCATTTAATTCAATTTTTAATTCAGCTTCAAGACTGGATCCAATTTCTTTTACAGATCTTTTTTCTTCAATACTAATATTACAAATATTTCTGATCTTTATTAATTCTATCCATTTTTCGTTTAATTTTTTATTATCAAATTTTTCTGGGTATTTCTTAAATTTTTCAAGATGAATGCTTTTGTTATTATCTAATAACAATTTATAAATTTCCTCAGTTGTGAAAGATAAAATAGGAGCAAACCACTTAAGTAATGAGTCTAGAATTATATTTAATAAAATAATAGTTGATTTTCTTTTTGGTGAATCAATAGGATCGCAATACAGAGTATCTTTTCTGATATCAAAATAAAAAGCGGAAAGATCTACAGTGCAAAAATTTAATAACTCTTTATACAAATTATGAAAATCATATATTTTAAAATATTTTTCAAAATTATTATTTAAGTTATAAATTTTGTGAAGCATAAATTGCTCTAGTTCTGGCAATTCATTTATATTTATTTTATTTAAATCTAATATTTCAAATTTATCATTTATGTTTCCTAATAAATATCTGAATGTATTCCTAATTTTTCTATATGAATCTGCGTGCTGATCTAAAATAGAATAATCAATTCTTAGATCCTCAGAATAATTAGATGAAGCTACCCAAATTCTTAAAATATCAGCACCATATTTCTTAAGAATATCCTCAGGAGCAATTACATTTCCTAAAGATTTAGACATTTTTAATCCTTTGCCGTCTACAACAAAACCGTGAGACAAGATAGATTCAAAAGGTGCTCTTCCTCTTGTTCCACAAGACTCTAATAAAGAGGAATGAAACCAACCTCTATGCTGATCAGATCCTTCTAAATACATTGAGGCTGGCCATTTCAAGTCATCTCTTTTTTCTAACACGAATGAATGGGTAGAACCACTATCAAACCAAACTTCAACTATATCACTTAATTTTTCATAATCTTGAGCTTTGTACTTATTGCCTAAAAATCTTTGAGGATCATCAGAAAACCAACAATCAGATCCTTCGTTTTCATATATTGAAGCAATATTTTCTATTACTTCATCATCAACTAAAATTTCCCTCGTTTTCTTATTCACAAAAATTGGAAGAGGCACGCCCCAAACTCTTTGTCTTGAAACACACCAGTCAGGTCTTGTTTCAATCATTGATTTTAATCTTTCTTTTCCTTTGCTTGGGTAAAAAGTTGTTTCATCAATAGCCTTTAATGCTTTATCTCTTAATTTATGACTTTCCATTGAGATAAACCATTGTGGAGTAGCTCTATGTACAAGTGGTGCCTTAGACCTCCATGAGTGTGGATAGGAATGAATCAGCTCACCATTAAATAATAAATTTTTTTGTTCTCTAAGTTTTTCAATTACAACAGGATTTGCTTTAAAAATATGAATTCCCTCAAACAATTTCACATTGTTAGTATATTTTCCATCTCCATCAACTGTTTCTATTGCTTTGATACCATTATTCAAGCAAAGATTAAAGTCATCAGGTCCGTGACTAGGTGCGCAGTGAACTATTCCAGTTCCTTGCTCAGTAGTTACAAATCTAGCTTCAAGCATTGGGATATCATGATCATAACCAAGATTTAAAAAAGGATGACTGCAAATAGTATTATTAAATTCTATTCCTTTAAAGTTATGAATTTTTTTATAATTTTTTAGTTCACACTCTTTAGTAACTGATTCTAGCAGAGCTTCTGCAATAACAATTTTTCTATTTTTAAAATCACCTTCATCATTTATTTCTAGTATTATATAATCAAGAGACTCGTTGAATGCCAAAGCTTTATTGGCTGGTATTGTCCATGGGGTTGTTGTCCAGATAACTATCTCACTTCCAACTAAATCTTTTAAATTAGATGATTTAACTTTAAATGACGTGTAAATTGTATCTGATTTGTGGTCTTGATATTCTACCTCAGCATCTGCAAGCGCAGTTTTCTCAACTGTTGACCATAACACAGGTTTAAAACCTTTATATAAACTTCCTTCTTTTAAAAATTTACCAAGCTCCCTAACTATCTGGGCCTCTGCATTAAAGCTCATTGTTGAGTAATAATTTTCCCAATCTCCTACAACACCTAACCTCTTAAATTGACTTTTGTGAACCTCAATCCACTTCTCAGCAAATGTTCTACATTCTTTTCTAAACTCAACTATTGGAACTTCGCTTTTGTTTTTTTTATTTTTTTTATACTGTTCTTCAATTTTCCATTCAATTGGTAAACCATGACAATCCCATCCTGGAACATAAATAGAATCTTTTCCATCCATTTGATGAAATTTTACAATTATATCTTTAAGAATTTTATTCAGAGCTGTTCCCATGTGAATATTTCCATTTGCATAAGGGGGACCATCATGTAGAACAAATTTTTCTCTTCCTTTACTTTGGTTTCTTAATTCATGGTAAAGATTTATTTTTTTCCAATATTCAAGAATTTCTGGTTCTCTAATAGGCAGGTTGGCTTTCATGGAAAAAGCTGTTTTTGGGAGATTTATTTGTGATTTAGTCATTTAGTCTTTTTTGCAATATTTAAATCTTTTTTAATTTGAGCTCTTAATATATTTACATTATTAAATTTCTTTTCTTTTCTTATAAACTTTAAAAACTCTACTGATAAAAGTTTATTGTAAAGATTTCCAGAAAAATTAAATAAATGAACTTCTAATAATATTTTTTTTTGATTAAATGTTGGTCTGTATCCAAGATTAGCAATTCCTTTAAGATATTTGTTGCTATTTTTTCTCAAAACTTTGACGGCATACACTCCTGGTTTTGCTAAAACATAATCACCGATGTCTATGTTGCAGGTTGGAAATCCAATTTTTTTTCCTACCTGTCTTCCCTTTTTAACCACTCCTTGTATCGCCCAGTTTCTTTTTAAAAGATTATTAGCTTTGTCCAAGAGACCTTTTTCTAAAAAATTTCTTATTAAAGATGATGATACTATCTTTTTACTTTTAATTAATGGTTCAGGCTTAACAACTTTATAATTAAATAATTGTTCGTATTTTTTTAATAATTTAACATTTCCCTCTCTTTTATTTCCAAATCTAAAATTATTGCTTACAAAAATAAATTTAGAACCTAGTTTTTTATTTAAAATTTGAGAAATAAAGTTTAACGCTTTAGTTTTTGAAAATTTTTTATCAAATTTTTTTGTAATTACAAAGTCAACTTTTAAATTACTTAGTAACTTAATTTTTTGATTAATATTAGAAAGTCGAAAATTTTTTAATTTTTTATTAAAAAACATTTTTGGCATTGGATCAAAATTTACTACACCAATTTTTAAATTATATTTTTTCTTGTATGACTTTGCTAATTGAAATAATTTTTGATGTCCCAAATGTAAACCATCAAAATTACCTATTAAAATAATTGATCCTCTGTGTAATTTTTTAATATTAAAATTTGTATAATGTTTTACCATTTTAAATCTGATTGAATAAAATTTACTATCGCTTCATACTCTTTTGAAACAACTTGGATGCCTTTATTTTTTATTTCATTTCTATGTATTCCGTTTTTTATCAATAAAGAGTCATAATTTAAAAGATTTGCACCTTTGATATCGGTATTTAAATTATCACCAATTGCTAATATTTTTTTATTTTTATTATCAATTGACTGATTATAAACCTCTGGATGTGGTTTTCCAAAATATATCACTTCTCCACCCATTTTTTCAAAAACCATTGCGACAGAACCTGCGCATAATTCTCTAACTTCGCCACGATCAACGATTAAATCTGGATTTGTACAAATCATTTTTTTGGTAATATGTCTCTCAAGTAAATCTTTATAAAATTTTAAATCCTTATCATGATCATCAAATAACCCTGTGCACAATAAATATTCACTATCACTAATATCTTCACACTTATTTTTCTCAAATAAATAAAATAAATCAAAATCCCTTGGTGGACCTATGTGATAAAACTTTTTCGCTAGGTACGATTTTTTCAAATAATTTAGTGCTGCCTCTCCTGATGTAAATACGTGATCTCTGAGTACTTTATCCATGCCCATCTTTTTTAAAAAATTTTGAACAGTTTTATTTGGTCTTGGGGCATTTGTTAAAAGTACCAACATTTTCTTTTTTTTTAAAAGTTCTTTTAAAACAGCTATTGCCTTCTCATGAAGATTAACCCCATTATGAATAACACCCCATAAGTCTATATAAAAAAGATCATAATTATCAGCAATTGATTGTAAGCCATTTAAATCTAAATTTTTGGTCATATTTTAAGGTATAAACCATAAAATCCCGAATTTACTAGCAATATTAATATCCTAAAGATTTTATGATCTTGAAATAGACGGTGAAATATCTATATGAAGCTCATATTTATAAAGATTTATTAAGGAGAATTTATGAAGTTTAAACCGTTACATGACAGAGTTTTAATTGAAGTATTAGATGGCAGTGAAAAAACTGCTGGAGGAATAATTATCCCTGACACAGCTCAAGAAAAACCTCAAGAAGGCAAAGTTGTTGCTGTAGGTGGTGGTGCAAAAACTGAAGATGGAAAAATAATTCCAATGGATGTTAAGGTTGGTGATAAAGTTTTATTTGGCAAATGGTCAGGAACTGAAGTCAAAATTAATGGCAAAGAATACAGCATAATGAAAGAGTCTGACATTATGGGTATTTCAGGTAAGTAATTTAATTTAAAGGAGAAAAATAATGGCAAAAGTTGTTAAATTTGATGCTGAAGCAAGAGCAGCAATGATTAGAGGTGTAAATATCTTAGCTGACACTGTTAAAGTAACTTTAGGACCAAAAGGAAGAAATGTAGTAATGGATAAATCTTATGGTGCACCTAGAATTACTAAAGATGGTGTTTCTGTAGCTAAAGAAATAGACCTTGAAGATAAATTTGAAAATATGGGAGCACAAATGGTTAAAGAAGTTGCTAGCAAAACTAACGATGAAGCTGGTGATGGAACTACGACTGCAACTATACTTGCGCAAGCAATTGTCAAAGAAGGTGTTAAGTATGTAACAGCTGGCATGAATCCTATGGATGTAAAAAGAGGAATTGATGCTGCTGTAGAAACAGTAAAAGACAGCCTTGTTGCATCTGCAAAAAAAGTAAAAGACAGCGATGAAATTGCTCAAGTTGGTACAATTTCTGCAAATGGTGACAAAGAAATCGGAACAATGATTGCAAAAGCAATGCAAAAAGTTGGAAACGAAGGAGTTATTACTGTTGAAGAAAATAAAGGTATCGAAACTGAATTAGATGTAGTTGAAGGTATGCAGTTTGATAGAGGATATCTATCACCATACTTTATCACTAACAGTGATAAGATGACTACAGAACTAGATAACCCATTTATTTTATTACACGAAAAGAAATTAACTAATTTACAACCAATGGTTCCTCTTTTAGAGGCTGTTGTTCAAGCTGGTAGACCATTAATGATTATTTCTGAGGATGTTGAAGGTGAGGCTTTAGCTACTTTAGTTGTAAACAAACTAAGAGGTGGTTTAAAAGTTGTAGCTGTTAAAGCTCCAGGATTTGGTGATAGAAGAAAAGCGATGCTTGAAGATATTGCTATTTTAACAGGAGGTCAGGTTATATCTGAAGACCTAGGTATCAAACTTGAAAATGTTAAACTTGATGATCTTGGATCTTGTAAGAAAATTAAAGTTGATAAAGATAACAGCACTATCGTTAATGGTAGTGGTAAAAAATCTGATATCGAAGCTAGATGTGCTTCTATCAAACAACAAGTTGAAGAAACTACTTCTGATTACGATAGAGAAAAACTTCAAGAGAGACTTGCTAAGTTAGCTGGTGGAGTTGCAGTTATTAAAGTTGGTGGTGCGACTGAAGTTGAAGTTAAAGAAAGAAAAGATAGAGTTGAAGATGCTTTAAATGCAACTAGAGCCGCTGTTGAGGAAGGTATTGTTACTGGTGGTGGTTGTGCACTTCTTTATGCAGCTCAAGAGCTTGATAAAGTTAAAGCGAAAGGTGATGACCAAAAAGCAGGTGTTGATCTTGTGAGAAAAGCATTGGAAGCTCCAATTAGACAAATTACTAAAAATGCTGGTGTAGATGGTTCAGTGGTAGTTGGTAAATTATTAGAGCAGAAGAAAAAAACTAACGGTTACGATGCTCAAAACGAGGAGTATTGTGATATGTTTGCAAAAGGTATCATAGACCCAGTTAAAGTTGTGAGAACTGCTCTACAAGATGCAGCTTCAATTGCTGGATTGTTAGTAACTACAGAAGCAATGATTGCTGATAAACCAGAGGAAAAAGATGCTGCTGGTGGAATGCCTGGTGGTATGCCTGGTGGTATGGGCGGCATGGGAGGAATGGGTGGAATGGGAATGTAATCCCTTTTAAATCAAGTTACCTACAAAAAATTTAAACCCCCAGAAATAAATTTCTGGGGGTTTTTTTTATGATATGATTATCTTAATGATCAACCTTTCAATTTTTAACTTTTTAATTTTACTATAACAAAAGTTTTGAAATATTTATTAAAGATTTTTGCAATTAATTTTTTATTTATTTTTATTTTTATTGGAATCATTGAATTTGTTTTTGGTGATTGGCTTAAATCCAATAATTTTGGATATGCAATAAGAGAACACAGAAATATTAATATTCCAATGAGTGTAAAATTTGATGGCAAAAAGTATGATTACTTTTTTAAAAGAAATAGTCTTGGTTTTATAGGTGAGGAAATTAATCCAGAGGAAATTAAAATTATTTTTCTTGGAGGTAGCACTGGAGAAGAAATGTTTAAACCATATCAACATTCCTTGGTTGGAAAACTAAATGAAAAACTATTTAAAGATAAATTTAAGTATCTTATAGTAAATGCTTCTAAAGGGGGTAAATCAACTAGGGGTTATGTGAATGATTTTGCTTATTGGTTTTCTAGGATAGAAAAATTTAATCCAAAAGTATTTATTTTTTATATTGGAATAAACGACTCAATGTTAAATCTTCCTGGTCATTTTGATGAAATTGAAAAAAAAAATCTATTTGAAAAAATAGAGGATTATTTAAAAAATAATAGTATTTTTTACAGACTTAAAAAGAAAATAGAAATTAAATATTTTAGTAAAATCAGAAAATATTATGGTTTAAGAGATGAAAGTTTATATAAAAATTTTAAATTAATTAATTATGAAGATGCGAAAAAAAAATATACCAAAAATAAATTAGATAAAAATAATAAAATCATCCTTAAAAATTTTAAAAAAAATTTAGAAAATCTCAAAAAAATCATAAATGATAAAAATATTAATCCAATTTTTATCACTCAAATAAAATACAATGGTTTAGAAGACAAAAACTTGTTCTTGATAAACGAATATTTAAAAGAATTCTGCAAAACAAACAATTATGATGTAATCAAACTAGATGAAATGAATTATAATTTAGATGAAAAAGATTTTTATGATAATGTCCACACTACAATTAAAGGTTCTGAAAAAATTAGTAACTTATTATATCCCAAATTGAAAAAATATTTAGAAAGAAATATTAATCATAAAAAACAAAAAAATTAATAAATTATGTCAAAGAGATATAGTGGTAAATCATTTAAGGACTCTAGTGTTAAAAAAAAACCTAAATTGAGCTTTAAAGAAAAAAGAAAACTTAAAAAAGATAAGCAAAAAAAGACAAATTAATCTTAAATTTTGAAGATTATTCAAGCCAGTTATGAGTTTTTTTGAGTTTTAATATCCTTTTAAATATGTATAAGAGCCAGAATTTATGAGCAATAATATCAGAAACATCACAATAATAGCCCATGTTGATCATGGCAAAACTACTCTAATTGATAATTTAATGAAACAAAGTGGTTCATTTAGAGATAATGAAGTTGTTGATGAAAGATTAATGGACTCAGGTGAACTTGAAAAAGAGAGAGGAATTACAATTTTAGCTAAACCTGCTTCAATAAATTGGAACAATTCAAGAATAAATTTAATCGATACTCCAGGCCACAGAGATTTTGCTGCAGAAGTTGAAAGAGTTTTAAGTATGGCTGATGGAGCTCTTCTATTGATAGACTCCGCAGAAGGCGTTATGCCTCAAACAAAATTTGTATTATCAAAAGCGCTTAAACAAGGGTTAAAGCCAATTGTTGTTATTAATAAATTAGATAAAGCTGATCAAAGAGCTAATGAAGTTTTAGATGAAACATTTGATTTATTTGTAAGCTTAGATGCAAATGAAGAACAATTAGATTTTCCAGTTCTCTATGCAAGTGGAAGATCGGGTTGGGCTGATAATGAGGTTGATGGTCCAAGAGAAAATTTAAATCCTTTGTTAGATTTGATCGTTGATCATGTAAAACCAGCTGAACTTGATAAAACTAAACCTTTTGCAATGTTATCAACGCTACTTTATGCAGATAGTTTTTTAGGAAGAAGTTTAGTTGGAAGAATTACACAAGGTACTGCGAAAGCTAATCAATCTATAAAAGCAATCAATTTAAATGGTGAAAAAGTTGATGAAGGAAAGTTAACAAAAATTTTTAGATATGAGGGAACAAAAAAAGTTCCTATAGATGTTGGTGAAGC
>CACFEM010000002.1 GCA_902565325.1 uncultured Pelagibacteraceae bacterium | reverse complement strand
TAAATTAATATAAGCAATATTTTCATCATATTCTGATAATCCACTTTCAAATATTGAAGTTATAAGAAATAATTTTTGCTTTGGTAAAGACCCAACTAAGGTTTGAACTCCTGAAGGTGAAGTAATAGAAACCTCATCACCAATATCTAATCCTAAGATATTACTTAAATCTCGACCAATAGAAATTGTATTTACATTTAAATTTTTAGAACCAAAAAAACTATCATTATTTGAAATTTCTAGATCTTTAAAATCATTTTTCAAATAACCTTTTAGCAAAACACCTTTGGTGCCATTCTTGTGAAAAATAACTGCTTCTCCATCATTTGATAAAACATCTTTAGCAAAATCTTTATCTGACAAAGAGGCTAACGGTTTATCGTAAGGTTTGACGACTGCATGAGCATTAAAGCCAACTATCTTGTCAATTAATTCAGTTCTAAATCCATTCATAACAGACATTACGATGATGAGAACAGCAACACCTAGGCTTATGCCAATAAAAGAAAAAATTGATATAACATTCAAAAAACCGTCTTTTTTTCTGGCTTTTAAAAATCTAAAAGTAATTTCTTTTTCTAAAGTAGAAATCAAATTGAATTTTTTCGTTTAGTTATAATTTGTATAATTTTATCTATTGGTAAATTTTGAGTTTCTTCACCAGTTTCTTTAAACTCTAATAAATCACCTTCGCTTTTCTTACCAATAATAATTTGATATGGGGCTCCAATTAAATTCATTTTTTTAATTTTAGATGAAAAATTTTCATCTGTATCATCAATGATTGCATCAATATTATTTTTGAGTAATTCTTTATTAATATTATTTGCTTTATCTAGAGCTGATGTATCATTTTTATTTATCATAGGTATTATAGCAATATCATAAGGAGCAACAGACAATGGCCATTTCATGATTTCATTTTTGTCATCATATTTTGCCTCAATTATAGCCCCTACTAACCTGGATACACCAATTCCATAAGAACCCATTTTAACAAAATCTTTTTTTCCTCCTGGTAAATCAACAGATGCTCCCATTGGTTTTGAGTATTTGTCACCAAAATAAAATATATGACCTACTTCGATACCTTTTGTGATCAATTGATTTTCCTTAGAAACAATTTTTTCAAACTCTTCTTTATTAAACTTTTCATCAGTTACAGCATAAAACTGTTCATATTTTTTTCTCATAATTTCCAATGACGCTTTTTCTATTTCAGTATCATCACTATCAAGATCAAATATTCTTTTATCTGTGAAAATTTTACTTTCTCCAGTATCAGCAAGAATAATAAATTCATGAGATAAGTTTCCACCTATAGGTCCTGTATCAGCAGCCATGGGTATTGCTGTCAAAGATAATCTTTTAAATGTTCTTAAATAAGAAAGAAAGAATTTATTATAAGAATAAAAAGCTTCTTCATCTGATACATCAAATGAATAAGCATCTTTCATATAAAACTCTCTACCACGCATAATTCCAAATCTAGGTCTAATTTCATCTCTGAACTTCCATTGTATATGATACATAAGTTGTGGGAGTGATTTATAAGATTTTATTGAAGATCTAAAAATTTCAGTAACTTGCTCTTCATTGGTTGGTCCATATAGCATTTCTCTATTTTGACGGTCAGTTATTCTTAACATCTCTTCACCATAATCGTCATAACGACCACTTTCTTTCCATATTTCGCTGGATTGAATTGTTGGCATTAAAATTTCTTGAGCTCCAATTTTGTTTTGTTCTTGTCTGACAATGTCTTCTATTTTTTTCATTACTTTAAAACCTAAAGGTAACCATGAATAAATTCCTGCTGAGGCTTGCTTAATCATGCCTACTCTCAACATCAATTGATGAGATTTAATTTTTGCTTCTGAAGGATTGTTCTTTAATATTGGTATAAATGAATTTGATAAAAGCATCTTAATTAATCATATTTCTTAAATTTAAATATTCAAATTTAATTAATAAGTAAATTATTATGAAAATGACAGTAGTAATTCCAGTACAATAAAGGAATTTTTTCAACATTTTTGGATTTTCAGGTGAACCAGGATCCTCACCGTCAATTTTTACAGTCTTTGTTCGATTCACATCTATAGGGAGAATGGCAAAAAAAACTATCCACCATATAATTATATAGATAATAGCTAAGCCTGTTACGCTCATTAAATTCTTACTAAATTGATATTGGTAAAAGGTTTTTTCCCTGTTCTCTCTTTTGAAAATTTTCTACAGGCAATTTTTAATGCATCAATAAAATTATGTTCTTGTTGTTTACTTCCAATTTTAAAAGTTCTAGAGGTTTTCTCTATTTCCTCTTCTAACCCATAAACAAAATCATCTCGATCATCTACAGGTAAACCACGAAATGAAAGAATAGGGTTATTGTGTATATTACCTTTAGGTGTAATCATTATTGTTACCTCAAGATATCCATTAGCACTTAAATTTTTCCTATCTTTTATCGATTGTGAATCTGGATCAACGCTTACACTACCATCTAAATAAAGTCTGCCGCTAGGGGCCCTATCATACACTTCAGGTTTTTCACCTGGATATAACTTAACAATATCACCATTTTCAACTTGAACTGGATGTGGCACTTGCATTTCTTTTGCAAAATTAATGTGTTCTATCATGTGCCTATGTTCACCGTGTACAGGTATTACACATCTAGGTTTTACCCATTGATACATCTCTTTAAGATCTTCTCTATTTGGATGCCCAGAAACATGAACAAACTCGGTTTCTTCAGATATTACTTCTATTCCATCCTTAACAAGTTGGTTGTGAAGTTTATAAAGTTTTTTTTCATTACCAGGTATGATTTTCGAAGAAAAAATAACAGCATCTCCTTTTTCAATAAAAACATCTGGATGAACATAGCTGGAAATTCTCATCATTGCACCCATTGGTTCTCCCTGGCTTCCAGTACATAAATACACAATTTTTTCTCTTGAAAAATTTTTAGCTTCTCTAGGATCAATTGGTTCAATTGTATTTTTTAAATATCCACATTGACGTGCAGCTTTATAGATACGATGCATTGATCTTCCAACTAAAGAGATTTGTCTTCCTGTTTGTTCTGCACAATAAAAAGCTGTCTCCATTCTAGCTACGTTGGAAGCAAATGATGTTATGATAATTCTTTTTTTTAATCGAGACATAACGTTTAACATATTTTTTCTTACATCTAATTCTGAACCTGATCTACCAGCGCTAAAAACGTTTGTTGAATCGCAAATCATTGCTAGCACGCCTTCTTCACCAATTTCCTTTAATCTTTTTTCGTTTATATTGTCTCCAATCAAAGGATTTGGATCTACCTTCCAATCTCCAGTATGCAAAATAACTCCTGCGGGAGTTTTTATTCTAAGTCCGTTTGGTTCTAATATAGAATGAGTTAATGTAATGTATTCAATTTCAAATGGATCCAGAGAAACCTTTCCATTTAACTCAACAATCTGTAGATAATTAGTTATATCGATTTGTTTTTCTCTAAATTTTTCTCGAATTAATACAGCCGTAAAAGGAGTTGCAAAAATTTTACATTGTAATTTTGGCCATAAATGAGCAATTGCACCAATGTGATCCTCGTGAGCGTGTGTTAAAACTATTCCTAATAAATTATCTTTTCTTTCTACTATAAACCCAGGATCTGGATATATTAAATCAACACCTGGAATGGTATCATCTGCAAATGTTACCCCTATATCAACCATAATCCATTTATGATCACTAGGCTGTCCATAGCCGAACAAATTCATGTTCATGCCTATTTCTCCTGATCCACCTAATGGACAAAACAATAGTTCATCTTTCATATTATTTAATTAATTTTGAAATCTTTATTAAGCCTTTAATTGTAATGTCTTGGTTGTGACTTGCTTTCGTTTTTATTGAGTTTTTAAATAATTCTGAAAATCCACCAGTAATAATTACTTTAAAAGATTCTCCGGTCTCCTTATTAATTAAATTAATAATATTGTCAATTAAACCCGCATAACCCCAAAAAAAGCCTGATCTAACAGCAGAGATTGTATTTTTGCCAATGACTTTATTAATCTTTTTTAAATCTATTTTAGGAATCAAGGTTGCTTTATCAGACAAGGTATTAAGAGATAATCTCACACCCGGGGCAATAATTCCACCAAAATAAGTGTTTCTAATTAGTACATCAAAAGTTGTTGCTGTACCAAAATCTAATATTATAAAATTATTTTTGTTATTCATTAAACTTATTGCATTAGTAATTCTATCTGAGCCTACCTGTTTATAATCTACTTTGATTTTTATAAGTGATTTTAAGTTTAATTTTTTAACCTCATAGCATTTTAGTTTAGCTTTTTTCGATAAAAATTTATTAATTATAGAAAATGTTTTTGGAACAACACTACAAAATAATATTTTTTCAATTTTATTTAATTGAATTTTATTTTTTTTAAACAAACTGTTAAGCTGCTTGTTGGTTAAAGATTTTGATAAAAAAATAATTTTTTTTAAAATTTTATTTTTTTTTGAAACAATACATAATTTTGTTTCCGTATTGCCAATATCACCAAGAATATACATTATTAAATTTTATACAGTTTAGATAAATTTTTTTCAAAAAGTTGTTTTAATTTATTTTCTACAATTAATTTACTAATACTTTTTTTAGTTACTTCTTGCAAGTTTGTAGCAGGATAATTCCTTATAATTGGATTTTTTTTAATATTTATGCCTATACCGGTAATTAAAAATTTTTTATCTCTTACAAATATGACTTCTTGTAAAATGCCACTAATTTTTTTTTTATCAATTAATAGGTCGTTCGGTTTTTTAAATAAAATTTTTTTACTTGTAAATGACGAGAGTAATTTTTTGACTAAAAGACAATTGATTTTTGTTATAGCGTTAATCGATAGTTTCGTTTTATTTAGTTCGTTAAAAAAAGAGATAAATAAATTTCCTTTTGATGATATCCATTTTCTTCCATACTGACCTCTACCATTTACTTGTGTTTCAGCAACAACCATGCCTAAGTTGTATTTAGTTTCTTTGATAATTCTTATTGCAGTATTATTTGTGCTTTTAACTTTTTTAAATTTAAATTTTTTTAATTTCATCAAATAATATTAATTCTTGAAACAACTTCTATTAACTGACTTGGGAATATGAAGTATAAAAGAATTAATATCGTTGAAACTGTGAGTGAAAATTTTAACCATAAGCTATGGTCCGTATCATATTTGTCTTTTTCTTTATCAAAGTAAATTATTTTTATAATTCTTAAATAATAAAAAGCTGCAACTACAGTAGATAACAATCCTACTATAGCTAAGAAAAACATTGATTGTTCTAATACAGCTTTAAAAACATAAAACTTAGCAAAGAAACCAGCTAGAGGTGGTATTCCAGCTAAAGAAAACAGTATTACAAGCAAACATAAAGATAATAGTGGGTGGTTTTTTGATAATCCTGAGAGATCCTCAATATCCTCATAATATTGATCCTTTCTTCTTAACATCAATAGACACGAGAAAAGAGCTAAATTCATAACAACGTATATTGAAATATAGATTATTGAACTTTGAATTCCTTCGTTTGAAGCTGTGGCGAGTCCTGCTAACGTGTAACCAATATGTCCAATAGAGCTATAAGCAATTAGTCTTTTAATATTGGTTTGCCCTATTGCAGCGACAGCTCCAAAAACCATGGAAGCAATTGATAAGAAAATTATTATCATTTGCCATTGATCAATTAAATTTAGGAAAGGAACATATAAAAATCTTATAAATACAGTTAAAGCAGCAATCTTTGGTACCATTGTAAAAAATAAAGTTACAGTTGTTGGTGACCCTTCGTAAACATCAGGTGCCCACATATGAAATGGAACTGCAGAAATTTTAAATGCTAAACCAACTAAGATAAATACAATTCCAAATGTTAAAACATATTCATTAGAGTTTAATTGATTTGATATTATATCAAAATTGGTTGAGCCAGAAAAACCATAAACTAATGAACATCCATATAATAACAATCCTGAAGATAGTGCACTCAAAACAAAATATTTCAAACCAGCTTCAGATGATTTTAGTTGATCTCTATTATATGTTGCTAATACGTAAAGAGCTAATGATTGTAACTCCAATCCCATATAAAAAACAATTAAATCATTTGAACTGATCATCACCATCATACCAAGAATAGAGCTCAAAATCAGAACTGGGTATTCGATATT
This sequence comes from uncultured Pelagibacteraceae bacterium, assembly GCA_902565325.1. The sequence continues at coordinate 54,447 of CACFEM010000002.1, read as the reverse complement.
GTATATTTTAAATGTTTTTAAATAGCTTGATGAGATAACTAAAACTAAAAAACCTCCAATTAAAGTTATAATTTTCATTAGTGAGGACATACTGTCAATCACAACACTTTCGTTAAACAAAGTTTCCCTACTAACCGAGAACGTTTCGTTTATTGTTATTATTGCTGTAATTAAAATTGCAAACAAAGATAGATTGAAAGTTATTTTTGAACTATTTTTTTTAAAAACACCCAAAACAAGTAAAAACATTATTGAAAGTGAAATAAATATTTCAGGAAATACTAAATTTAAACTTTCCATATTATTTACTAGCTATATTTGTGTTATGCATATTAATTAGATCGGTCACAGAAACTTCTATAGTATTTATCAACGGATCTGGATAAAATCCAAAGAATAAAGTTGGAACTGCTAGACAAGATAAAATTAGATATTCCGAACTATTTAAATCAAACATCTTCTTAAGGTCTTCGTTAACTAGCTTTCCAAAAACAACTCTTTTGTACAACCAAAGCATATATGCGGCTCCAAGTATTACTCCTAAACTAGCAATTACAGCTACTAGGAAATTATCCTTAAAAGCCCCCATTAAAATTAAAAATTCTCCGATAAAACCACTTGTCCCCGGTAATCCCAATGCTGCCAATGTAAATAACATAAATAAAATTGAATATTTAGGTATTATTGTAACTATTCCTCCATACGAATTGATCATCCTTGAATGCATCCGATCGTAGACAACACCAACACACAAGAAAAGTGCAGCAGAAACTAAACCATGACTAATCATTTGAATAATACTTCCTTCAATTCCTTGTTGCTGAAGAGTAAATATTCCTAATGTCACAAATCCCATGTGAGCAACAGAAGAATAAGCTATTAACTTTTTCATATCCTCCTGCATTAGAGCAATTAAAGAAGTGAATATAATTGCTATAACACTTAAAGTATAAATTAAGGGTGTAAAAACTTCTGAAGCAACAGGAAATAAACCTAGAGAAAATCTGATAAAACCATAACCTGCCATCTTTAATAAGATCGCTGCTAACAATACAGATCCTGCTGTTGGAGCTTCAACGTGAGCATCTGGCAACCAAGTATGTACTGGCCACATAGGGGTTTTAACAGCAAAAGAGCTGAAGAATGCTAACCATAAAAGATTTTGATATTTAGCATCTACACCAAGTTCATAAAGTTGAACAACATCTGTCGTACCTGTAATCCAATAAATAGAAATTATTGCAACTAACATTAAAACGGAACCTAATAATGTATATAAAAAGAATTTAAAAGCTGAATAAACTCTTTTTGGACCACCCCAAATTCCAATAATTAAAAACATTGGAATTAAACCTGCCTCAAAGAATAAATAGAATACAACTAAATCAAGTGCACAAAAAACACCAATCATGAAACTTTCCATGATTAGAATTGCAATTAAAAAATCTCTTAATCTATTTTTGACGGAATTATTTACAGATATAATGCATAACGGAGTTATGAATGTAGTTAAAATAATGAATAAAATTGATATACCATCCACACCAACTTTGTAATTAATAAATCCTTCAATCCATGTTCTATCTTCTATAAATTGAAAACTAGACGTTGATTGGTCAAAAGAAATCCACAGATAAATCGAAATTAAAAAATTTACTACAGTAGTAAATAAAGCAACATATTTAGCAGTTACATTGTTTCCTTCTTTATCTTTAGTAAAAAATAAAAATAAAGCTCCAACTGTTGGTAATAATATTAAAGATGAAAGAATAGGAAAATCCATTATTTAACTATTAAAAAGGTTAGTAAAGCAGAGAAACCTAACAACATTACAAATGCGTATTGATAGATAAAACCACTTTGAAATTTAGTTGCTTTAATTGAGCATTTTTTTATGAAAGAGGAAATTCCATCAGGACCGAAACCATCTATTATGGTTCCGTCACAAAATTTCCATAAAAATAAACCTAGTTTTTTTGAAGATTTAATAAACAACACATCATATAACTCATCAAAGTACCATTTATTTACTAAAAAATTATACAAAGGTTTATTCATTGAAGCTATTGAACTAGGTAATTCTTTATTCTTAACAAATAAATAATAAGCGATTGGGATAGACAATAAAACCAAACACGGTGTTAAAAGCAAAAACCATAAAGGTGGATGCTCAGTACTCAAGGGCTCTAAAAACTTAATAGACTCTGCCCAGAATAAATTCTCACCATGACCGATAAATAGTCCTTTAAATAGAAAACCAGCAGACACAGCTCCTATTGAAAGAATAAATAACGGAACAAGCATTACTAAAGGAGACTCGTGTGTTTCCTCTATCTTGATCTCTTTATTATTGTACTCTCCATGAAAAGTTTTAAATATTAATCTCCATGAATAAATAGATGTTAAAAATGCTGTAATTATTCCAATCCCAGCTGCATAATAACCAGTCGTATTACCTTTTAAATAAGCAAATTCAATAATTGCGTCTTTAGAATAAAATCCTGATAAAAATGGAAAACCTGTTAAAGCAAGTGTTCCAATTATCATTAAAGCATAGGTATATGGTAACTTTTTCCACACTCCTCCCATGTTATTAATATTTTGCTCATCCTTAAATGCATGGATTACTGAACCAGATCCTAAAAATAATAAAGCTTTGAAAAATGCGTGAGTAAATAAGTGAAACATAGCAACATTGTAAGCACCTACGCCAGCTGCAAAAAACATATAACCAAGTTGACTACATGTAGAGTAAGCAATAATTTTTTTAATATCTGTTTGAACTAAAGCGACAGTTGCCGCAAAGAACGCTGTGATCATTCCAACAATAGTTATAAAATTTAATATTAATGGCGAATATTCATAAATTGGAGAACATCTTACCACTAAGAAAACACCTGCTGTTACCATTGTAGCTGCATGAATCAACGCTGAAACAGGTGTTGGGCCTTCCATAGCATCAGGTAACCATGTATGAAGTAATATCTGTGCAGATTTACCCATTGCTCCAATAAATAAAAGTAAACAAACTAAGTCTATTGCTTTAACTTCAAAACCTAAAAATGATAAGTTTTTATCTACAACTGTTGGAATTTGTTGAAAAACTTCCGAGTAATTAACAGTTCCAAATAAATAAAATATTAAAAAAATTCCTAAAGCAAAACCAAAGTCACCTACTCTGTTTACAACAAATGCTTTTATGGCTGCAGCATTTGCACTTTCTTTTTTAAACCAAAAACCAATTAGAAAGTAAGAGCAAAGACCGACACCTTCCCAGCCAAAAAATAATTGAATAAAATTATCTGATGTTACAAGCATCAACATTGCAAATGTGAACAATGATAAATAAGCCATAAATCTTGGCTTATGAGGATCGTGAGACATATAACCAACAGAGTAGATGTGTACTAAAGCAGATACGGAAGTTACAACTACTAACATCACTGCTGACAAAGGATCAATCAACATTGACCAATTTACATCAAGTGACCCTGAGCTTATCCATGTAGCTATAACAATATTTTCTTCGTATTGATTTACAATAACTTGATAAAGAACGTGAATTGATAAAAGTGCAGAAATTGAAACTAGAGCACTTGTTACTATTTCAGAATTTCTATCACCTATATATCTTCCAAAAAAACCAGAGATAATTGAAGCAATAAGTGGAAGAAATATAATTGATAGTTCCATGATTATCCTTTTAAATTATCTATTTCTTCAACTCGTATTGTTCCAGAGTTTCTGAAATATACGACAATGATTGCTAATCCTATAGCCGCTTCCGCTGCTGCAACAGTGAGAATAAATAAAGTAAAGACTTGTCCAGCCAAATCTCCCAAATAAATAGAAAACGCAACTAAATTAATATTTACTGCAAGTAATATTAGTTCAATACTCATCAATATAACAATGATGTTCTTCCTATTAAGAAAAATACCAATTACACCAATTGAGAAAATAACAGCACCTAAAGTCAAATAATGTCCTAAACCTATATCAATCATCTATTTTAACTCCCTTATTGCTTTGAACTTCTAACACCTCAACACCTTCTGCTCTTTCTCTAGATATTTGTTTGATATAACTTTGTCTTTTAACTCCAGATCTTTGTCTAAAGGTTAATACAATGGCTCCGACCATAGCTACTAGTAGGATCATTCCACTAATTTGAAATACATGAATATAATCAGTGTATAAAACTTGACCCAATGAATGAGTGTTGCTTACATTTGTGTAAGCAAGTGAATTGTTAATATCAAAAATTTCTGGTTTATATTTCCAGCCACCTATTACAATTATAATTTCAAAGAAAATTAATGTACTTATAATTAAACCAACTGGGATATGTTTAGCGGTCGATTGACCTGCAAACCATTGGTTTTTTTGTTGAGCTACATTTAACATCATAACTACAAACAAAAATAAAACTGCGACTGCCCCAACATAAACAATTAGCATTATCATTCCCAAAAATTCAGCACCAATCATTATGAAAAGACAAGATATACTTATGAAATCAAGAATTAAGAAAAAGACTGAGTGAACAGTATTTTTAGAAGCTGTTACCATTATAGCTGAAACAACAGCAATTATAGAAAATGTATAAAAGAAAATAGCGTGTGCAATCATTTTTATCTATGGATATTGTCAGCTTTAATATTAGCCTCCAAAACATTCTCCCATCTATCACCATTATCTAATAATTTTTCTTTTGTGTAATAAAGTTCTTCTCTTGTTTCAGTTGAAAATTCAAAATTTGGACCTTGTACTATTGCATCTACTGGACAAGCTTCTTCACATAAACCACAATAAATACACTTCATCATATCAATATCGTAACGAGTTGTTTTTCTACTTCCATCTTCTCTTTCAGCTGACTCAATTGTTATTGCCTGAGCTGGGCATACTGCTTCACATAATTTACAAGCGATACATCTTTCTTCTCCGTTTGGATACCTTCTCAAAGCGTGCTCACCTCTAAAACGAGGACTTATTTTACCTTTTTCAAAAGGGTAATTGATTGTTTTTTTTGATTTAAATAATTCTTTAATGGCAATAAACAAACCACCAATGAAATCTGTCATTAATATTGTTTTAAAAAATCTTGAAATATTCATAATTAATTCACTGGTAAAAGGTTAAAATAAAACAAATAGCTAGAAGTTAATACTACCCAAATTAAAGAAAGAGGGAGGAAAACTTTCCAACCAAGTCTCATTAATTGATCGTATCTGTATCTAGGTACTATCGCCTTTACTAGCGCAAAAAGAATGAACAAAAGAAGAATTTTTAAAATTAACCATATTGCACCTGGAACTAATGTGAATGGATAAAAATCAATTGGGGACATCCAACCACCTAAAAATAATATTGCTCCCATTGCGCACATTAATAAAATATTTGCATATTCACCTAACCAAAACATTGCATACATCATTCCTGAATATTCTGTTTGATAACCAGCAACCAATTCAGCTTCAGCTTCCGGTAAATCAAAAGGAGGTCTGTTAGTTTCAGCTAAAGCAGAAATAAAGAATATTACAAACATTGGAAATAATGGGATTACAAACCACATATTTTTTTGAGCAATAACGATGTCGTTTAAGTTTAATGAGCCAACACAAAGTAAAACATTAATAATTATTACCCCAATTGAAACTTCATAAGATACCATTTGAGCAGCTGAACGAATTGCTCCTAAGAAGGGATATTTGGAGTTTGATGCCCATCCACCCATTATTATTCCGTAAACACCTAGTGAAGAAACAGCAAATAAGTAAAGAATTCCAACATTGATATCAGCCAAAACTTGAGTTGCACTAAATGGGATTACAGCCCATGCAATTAAAGCTAAAGTCATCGTGACTATTGGAGCCAGTATAAAAATAACTTTATTTGAGCTAGATGGAATAATTATTTCTTTGAAAATATACTTTAAAGCATCAGCTAATGATTGCAATAACCCAAATGGACCAACAACATTAGGTCCTTGTCTTTTTTGAACAAAAGCCCAAACTCTTCTATCAAGCCAAACAATCATAGCTACTGAAACAAGAACAGGAACTAATAAAAATAAAATCTTATAAACTTCTTCAAAAACTGTACTCAAGTATTCCATATTAACCTTCTGTACCTGTTGATTTTAAATTTAATTTAGAGTTATTACATTCAACCATCGTTTTTGATGATCTAGCAATTACATTTGAAAAATAATAATCTTTTACATTGATTGTTAAAGTTTCATTTTGAAATTCATTAGTAGAACTATTTTCGTCATCCACTTGTTTTTCTTTTTGTAAATTTAAATAGTTAAACATGCTACTTTCTAATTCATCTCTGTCATTAAATAATTTTCTGTTGTTCATAAATTCAGCTAATTCATTAATTATTTGCCAATCTTCTTTTGCTTCACCTGGTGGATAAGATGCTTTGAAGGCTTTTTGAATTTTTCCTTCTAAATTAGTGAAGTATCCATCTTGTTCAGTATAAGCAGCGCCTGGTAAAATAATATCAGCAGACTCAGCACCTTTATCTCCATGGCTTCCTTGGTAAATTATGAATTCATCTTTTTTATCAAATTCTAAATTGTCTTGACCTACAAGATAAACAATATCAAATTTATGTTCTTTTAAATCACTTATTAAATTATTTTCATTATTAATTATTCCAAGATCAATATTTCCTACTGTTGCTGCATCAGTTGATAAAATATTTAAAGAGTTCCATTCATTTGAAATTTTATTATTTTTTGATAAAAATTCTTTTGTTTTATTAAACAAAAATTCTGAAGACTTTAATCTAAGTAAAGACTCACCAATAATGATTATTGGTTTTTTTGAATTTATAATTTCTTTAGATACATCATGATTTCCTTCAAGAATATTATTTAAAGTTTGCGTTTGACCATCTAAACTTTGATAAGGATAAGTTAGATCACTAACATCATTAAGTGAAATAATTTTTGTATTATTATTTAAGTAAGCTTTTCTAATTCTAGCATTTAAAATAGTTGCTTCATATCTTGGGTTTGCACCTACTATAAAAATTAAATCTGCTTCTTCTATACCATTTATAGAAGAGTTAAATAAATAGTTTTCTCTTTTTGAAAAATTTATAAATCTGTTGTCAGATCTTGACTCGTAATTTTTATTATCAATTGTTCGATCAAAAAATTCTTTAAAAATATAACTAGTCTCCATATTGGTTAAATCGCCAACAAAACCACATATTTTTTCTTTTGATGTGTTTTCAAATTTAGATTTAATTATTTTATACACTTCATCCCATGAGGCCTTTTCAAACTTGCCGTTGTATTTGATAAATGGAGTATCCAATCTTTGATGTAGAAGACCATCGCAAGCATATCTTGTTTTGTCTGAGATCCATTCCTCATTAATATCCTCATTTATAATTGGAAGTACCCTTTTGACTTCCCAATCATATGTATCTACTCTTACATTTGATCCTATTGCATCCATTACATCAATTGTTTCTGTTTTCTTTAGTTCCCACGGTCTAGCTTCAAATACATAAGGTTTTGATGTTAGGGCTCCTACTGGACATAAATCTACAACATTAGCAGACAATTCAGATTGCATTGACTGCTCTAGATAAGTTGTAATTTGCATATCTTCACCTCTTCCAATAGCACCAAGCTCTGGAACCCCCGCAACTTCCGTTGCAAATCTTACACATCTCGTACAGTGAATGCATCTTGTCATTTGAGTTTTTATCAATGGTCCCATATTTTTTTCAGGAACTGCTCTTTTGTTTTCTTTAAATCTTGATTTGTCAACGCCATAGTACATTGATTGATCTTGAAGATCACATTCACCTCCTTGATCACATACTGGACAATCTAAGGGATGGTTAGCTAACAAAAATTCCATTACTCCCTTACGAGCTTTTTCAACAAGAGCAGTATTTGTTTTAATATTCATGCCCTCAGAAGCTGGCATAGCACATGAAGCAATTGGTTTAGGAGATTTTTCCATTTCAACTAAACACATTCTACAATTACCTGCTATCGATAATTTTTCATGATAACAAAATCTTGGAATTTCTACTCCAGCTTTTTCGCAAGCTTGAAGTACTGTTAAACCTTCTTCAACTTCAACTTCGATTTCATTTACTTTTAATTTAGGCATTTTTTTTATCCAATAAATGTTGATCTACTAAATATGGAATATTATTTTTCTTTTGAACAATAGGATCCAAATTGTTTCTTTTCTCAATTTCTTTTTTAAAATGTCTAAGCAATCCTTGGACTGGCCAAGATGAACCTTCACCAAAAGCACAAATAGTATGTCCTGCAATTTGGTTTGTTACATCACCTAACATATCCACTTCATCTTTAGTTGCATCACCTTTTGCCATTCTCTCAAGCATTCTCCACATCCATCCTGAACCTTCTCTACAAGGTGTGCATTGTCCACAGCTCTCATGCTTGTAAAATCTTGCGATCCTTGCCATACATTTAATTATGTCCTGATCTTTGTTAATAACCACAATACCTGCTGTTCCAAGTCCACTTTTTTCTTCAACACAAGCATCAAAATCCATTTTTAAAGTTTCACATCTTTCTTTAGGTATTAATGGCATTGAAGAACCTCCAGGTATTACAGCTTGTAAATTTTCCCAACCACCAATTACACCGCCAGCATGAACTTCTATTAATTCTTTTAAAGGAATACTCATTTCTTCTTCAACATTACAAGGATTGTTTACATTTCCAGAAATACAAAAAATTTTTGTTCCAGTGTTTTTTTCTCTTCCTAAAGAAGCAAACCATTTGGCCCCTCTTCTTAAAATAGTTGGAACTACTGCAATTGTTTCAACATTATTAATAATTGTAGGACATCCATATAGTCCTATCAAAGCTGGAAAAGGTGGTTTTAATCTAGGTTGGCCTTTTTTACCCTCTAAACTTTCAAGTAGAGCAGTCTCTTCTCCACAAATATATGCACCAGCTCCGTAATGAATATAAATATCTAAATCCCAACCAGTACCTGCTGCATTTTTACCTAAAAGTTTTTTTTCATAAGCTTCATCAATTGCTGCTTGAAGTTTTTGACCATCAACAAAATACTCTCCTCTTATATAAATATAACAAACATGCGCTTGCACCGCATAAGATGCAATTAAACAACCTTCTATTAATTTATGAGGTTCAAATCTTAAAATATCTCTGTCTTTACAAGTTCCTGGCTCAGATTCATCACCGTTAATAACTAGGTAATGTGGTCTAGATCCAACTTCTTTTGGCGCAAATGACCATTTTAAACCAGTGGGAAATCCTGCACCACCCCGACCTCTTAATTGAGATTCTTTAATTTCATTAATTATCCAGTCTCTTCCTTTGTCAGTAATTTCTTTTGTATTTACCCAATCACCTCTCACTTGTGATGAAGATACATCTGAGCCTTTATCATTATATAAATTTTGAAAAATTCTATCTTGATCTTTAAGCATTTTTTAAATCCATTAAAGTTTTCCTATTATTTTCTGGTTCATTATTTACTCTTCCTCTATACGAGCCAGGTTTTGGAGTTTCTCCATTTAAAATTTTATCTAAAATATCTAAGGTTTTTTGTTTGTCTAAATCTTCATAATAATCATCATTAATTTGCATCATTGGAGCATTGACACATGCCCCCAAACATTCAACTTCCATCCAAGAACAGCTTTTATCATTAGATAATTCACACTCATTTTCAGAAATTTTTTCCTTGCATGCCTCAACTAATTGATTTGCACCTCTTATCATGCAGGGTGTTGTTGTGCATACTTGAACAAAATATTTACCAACAGGAGATAAATTATACATTGTATAAAAAGTTGCTACCTCATAAACTTTAATATAAGGCATATCTAAAAACTTAGCGATGTACTTCATTGCAGCCAATGGTATCCAATTATTATTTTGTTTTTGAGCAATATAAAGTAAGGCCATTACAGCACTTTGCTGTTTACCTTCAGGATATTTTGAAACAATAACATTTGCTGCTTCTAATGATGAAGCATTAAATTCAAAACTTTCAGGTTGATCTTTTGCTGGTCTTCTTAAACTCATCTATCTACCTCGCCAAAAACTATATCCAAAGAACCTAATACCGCAGGAACATCAGCTAACATATGACCTTTAATTAGATAATCCATTGATTGTAAATGTGAAAAACCTGGTGCTCTTATTTTGCATTTGTAAGGTTTGCTTGATCCATCAGATATTAAATAAACACCAAATTCTCCTTTTGGTGCCTCAACAGCTGTATAAATTTCATCTTTTGGAACTCTATATCCCTCTGTGAAAAGTTTAAAATGATGTATTAAAGCTTCCATTGATTGTTTAATTTCTGCCTTAGGTGGTGGGCTAATCTTACCATCTAATGATTTGATTGGTCCTTTTTCCATTTTAGCAAGACACTGTTTAATTATTGAAACACTTTCTTTCATTTCTTCAATTCTACACAAATATCTATCGTAACAATCTCCATTTTTTCCAACTGGAATTTTAAAGTCTAAACTTTCATAGCAATCATAAGGTTGAGATTTTCTTAAATCCCATGGAACACCTGACCCTCTTATCATAACTCCTGAAAAAGAATAATCTAAGGCGTCTTCTTTTGTCACTACACCAATATCAACATTTCTTTGTTTGAAAATTCTATTATCAGTTAATAGACTTTCTAAATCGTTAATTATTTTTGGAAACGTTTCACAAAATTTTGAGATATCTTCTTCCAAACCTTTTGGCAGATCTTGATGAACTCCTCCTGCTCTAAAATAATTTGCATGAAGTCTTGATCCTGAAGCTCTCTCGTAAAATGTCATTAACGTTTCTCTTTCCTCAAAACCCCAAAGAGAAGGTGTTAGAGCACCAACATCAAGAGCTTGAGTTGTAACGTTCAAAATATGACTTAAAATTCTCCCAATCTCGCAAAATATAACTCTTATGTATTGCGCTCTAATTGGAACATCTATTTTAAGTATTTTTTCGACAGCAAGTGCGAATGCATGTTCCTGATTCATTGGAGCAACATAATCTAAACGGTCAAAATAAGGAACTGCCTGCATATAAGTTTTATTTTCTATAAGTTTTTCTGTTCCTCTATGAAGTAAACCTATATGCGGATCTGCCTTCTCAACGACCTCTCCATCAAGCTCTAAAATTAATCTAAGAACGCCATGGGCAGCAGGATGCTGAGGACCAAAATTTAAGTTTAAATTTTTAATTTTTTTTGTCATTATTTTCAATTTCTTCTTTAATATATTTTGTTCCTTCCCATGGACTTTCGTAATCAAAATTTCTATAATTTTGCTCAAGCTTTACTGGTTCGCTAATTACCTTCTTCTGATCTTCGCTATATCTAACTTCAGAATGACCAGTTAATGGAAAATCTTTTCTTAATGGGTGACCTTCAAATCCATAATCGGTTAGTATTCTTCTTAAATCTGGGTGATCCTTGAAAGATACCCCGTACATATCAAAAACTTCTCTTTCCATCCAATTAGCTGAAGGAAAAATACTAGTTAATGATGGAATAACTTCATTTTCAGCAATTGAATATTTTACAATCAATCTTTGATTAAATTCATGACTTAAAAACAAGTATACCACTTCAAACCTTTGATTTTGTTCAGGGTAGTCAATAACTGTTATATCTATTAGTTGCCTAAATTTAGTATCTTGATTTGTTTTTAAAAAAATAGCGACATCAATAATGTCTTCTTTATCTGTTTCAATATAAATTTGGTTATGTTTAATTTCTGTATTGTTAATTTTGGTAGTTAACTCAGAATTAATTTTTTTTTCTAGATCTTCTAAACTTTTCATAACTATCTAATAAAAGATCCTTTTTTTCTAATTTTTTTTTGTAATTGAAGTATTCCATATAGCAATGCCTCTGCTGATGGAGGACATCCTGGTACATAAACATCTACAGGAACAATTCGATCACAACCTCTAACAACTGAATATGAATAATGGTAATATCCACCACCATTTGCGCAACTACCCATTGAAATCACATATCTTGGTTCAGGCATCTGATCATAAACTTTTCTTAAAGCTGGCGCCATTTTGTTTGTTAAAGTTCCTGCAACTATCATAACATCTGATTGCCTTGGGGAACCTCTTGGAGCTGCTCCAAATCTTTCTAAATCATATCTCGGCATAGCTGTTTGCATCATTTCAACAGCACAACAAGCTAAACCAAAAGTCATCCAATGAAGTGATCCCGATCTTGACCAATTAATTAAATTATCAAGTGAAGTAGTTATAAAACCATTCTTACTAAAATCTTCAGCAAGCTGTTTAAATTCCTCAGGAACTTGATCTATTTTATTATTCATTATGGTTTATAATTTTTATTCCCAGTCTAATGCACCTTTTTTCCATTCATATATAAAACCTATCGTAAGTATGAACAAAAAAATCATCATTGATGAAAAACCTAATAATCCAATATTCCCAAGAGATATTGCCCATGGAAATAAAAATGCTATCTCTAAATCAAAAATAATAAATAAAATTGCAACTAAATAAAACCTCACATCAAATTCCATTCTAGAGTCTTCGAAAGGTTCAAAACCACATTCATAAGCTGAGAGTTTCTCAGGATCAGGTTTTTTTGGCGAAAGAATAAAGTTTACCACTACAAATGCGCAGCTTAATCCCAAAGCTAAAATTAAAAATATTATTATAGGCAAGTAATCTTTTAAAAAATCAGATAACATGAAAATCTATATATCAGTTTTTATCTGTTGTTGAAGGGTTGTTACGTCACATTTTTATTAATATTAACATTAAAAATGCTTAAAAGTGGCGGGAGTGAAGGGACTCGAACCCTCGACCTATCGCGTGACAGGCGATCGCTCTAACCAACTGAGCTACACCCCCACTTTTTTGTTTTGGTGGGCAGTAAAGGACTCGAACCTTTGACCCCCTCGGTGTAAACGAGATGCTCTACCAACTGAGCTAACCGCCCAAAAAACTTTGTTGTAATACAATAATAATTTCAAGAAAGCAATAAATCATTAATAATGAAATACTGATATAAATGAGTTTTTTATAGAAAATAATGATATTACTAAATGATAATAATTTAAAAAATTTCAATAAATGGCTTCTTCAAAAGAGTTAAAACTAAGATCACCTTTAAAAAAATTAATAATAAAATTTTTTGACAAACTTGGGTACGAATTTAAAAGAAAAAATAATTTCAATGATAGATGGGGTGACTTTATAGCCGAACTAAATAATGATAGAAGAAAACAAATTAAATATTTTCAAGAAATCACATTAGCATCTGAATTAAATTTATGGTCAATATTTCAGTCTTTAAAATATATTAATGATGAAAATATTGAGGGAGATATTGTGGAATGTGGTGTCTATAATGGTAACACCATGGCTTTTATCGGAGAAATAAATGATGAATTTAACTTAAACAAAAAAATTTGGGGTTATGATACTTTTAATGGTTTTGTAGAAAACTCTTTTACAGATAAAGATATTGATTTTAAAAGTGGTAAAAAAGTAAATTATGCCTCATCGGATATTTTCTATTCATTAAGTGATGTAAAAAAAAATATAATACAGAATAATAATAGAAATTTTCAAAAATATATATTTATAGAAGGCAATATTTTGGAAACTTTAAATAGTAAAGAAAATTTGCCAAATAAAATAAGTTTTCTAAGACTAGATACAGATATTTATCAAACTACTAAAAAACAGTTAGAAGTACTTTATGATAAATTAGTTCCAGGTGGTGTGCTTCACATTGATGATTATGGTATATGTCCAGGTGTTAAGACCGCTGTAGACAATTTTTTTTCAAATAAAAATATATGGCTACATAGAGTTGATATGGCTTGTAGATATTTAATTAAAAAGTAATATTAAATTGATCTTATTGAATGCTTGCTTGAGATTTATCGTCTTTTTTAGATATGTCTACCTCAACCCACTCAGTTGGTTTAAGTTCTTTAATTAAAGCTATTTTTATAACTTGATCAGCATATTCAACAGGAGTAATCTTAATGTCATCAATAATTTTCTTTGGCATATCTATTAAATCTTTTTCATTTTCTTTAGGGATTAAAACTTCTTTAATTCCAGCTCTGTGAGCTGCTAATAATTTTTCTTTAAGTCCACCAATTGGTAGCACTTGGCCAGTTAATGTTACTTCTCCTGTCATAGCAATATCTCTTCTTACAGGAATATTGGTTATAGACGAAACAATAGAGGTGACCATACCTATACCTGCAGACGGTCCGTCTTTAGGGGTTGCTCCTTCAGGAACATGGATATGAAAATCTTTCTTTTCAAATATCGGAGGTATTATTCCATATTCTAAACATTTTGATCTTACAAAAGATTTTGCGGCTTTCACGGACTCTTGCATAACATCACCTAATTTTCCAGTGATTTGCATTCTTCCTTTACCAGGCATTGTAACTGTTTCGATTTTTAAAATTTCTCCACCATACTCAGTCCAGGCAAGCCCAGTAACTATCCCAACCCTGTTATCAGTCTCAAGTTCTCCAAACTTAAATTTTGGAACTCCTAAAAAATCAGATAAATTTTTATTGTTTATTCCAACTTCTTTTTCTTCACCAGCTACAATTTTTTTAACAACTTTTCTTGCAAGTTTAGAAATTTCTCTTTCAAGATTTCTTACTCCTGACTCTTTAGTATATCCTCTAATGACTTCTTTTATAATATCATCATCCAGCTTCATTTCTTTTTCTTTGACGCCGTTATCTTTAATTTGTTTTGGTAATAAATACTTGTTTGCGATACTAATTTTTTCATCCTCAGTGTAACCCGCTAATCTAATTACTTCCATTCTATCTAATAAAGGAGGTAAAATGTTTAAGGTATTAGCAGTCGTTACAAACATCACATCAGATAAATCATAATCAACTTCTAGATAATGATCATTAAATGTTGTGTTCTGTTCGGGGTCTAAAGCTTCTAATAACGCTGAAGATGGGTCACCTCTATAATCATTTCCTATTTTATCTATTTCATCTAACAAAATTAATGGATTTTTAGTGCCTGCTTTTTTCATCATTTGAATAATTTTACCTGGAAGAGATCCGATATATGTTCTTCTGTGTCCACGTATTTCTGCTTCATCCCTCATTCCACCAACTGACATTCTAACAAATTCTCTATTTGTAGCTTTTGCAATTGATTTTCCTAAAGAAGTTTTTCCAACACCTGGAGGTCCAACCAAACATAAAATTGGTCCTTTAATTTTTTCCATTCTTTTCTGAACTGCTAAAAATTCTATTATTCTCTCTTTAACTTTTTCTAATCCAAAGTGGTCTTTATCAAGAATATCTAGAGCTTTCTTTAAATCTATATCTACTTCGCTTTTTTTATGCCATGGCAGTTCAGTCATCCAATCTAAATAATTTCTTACAACTGTTGCCTCTGCAGACATAGGACTCATATTTTTCAATTTCTTTAATTCTTGTAAGCATTTCTTCTCTACCTCTTTTGGCATCTTCGCTTTTGTAATTGCTTTGTTCAGACTAGTTGTTTCATCTTTACCATCTTCGATTTCACCAAGTTCTTTTTGAATAGCTTTTAGTTGCTCATTTAAATAATACTCTCTTTGTGTTTTTTCCATTTGGGTTTTAACTCTGCCCCTAATTCTTTTTTCAACACCAATAATACTAGTTTCATTTTCCATTATTTTAATAATGGCATTTAACCTTTTCTTTACGTCTACAGTTTCAAATATTTGTTGTTTTTCAGAAATGGTAGCTGTTATATGAGATGCAATATTATCTGCAATTTGTGAAGGGTCTTTTAATTGTTTAATTGTATTTATGGTTTCATTAGAAATTTTTTTATTTATAGATGTTAATTTTTCTAATCTTCTTAAAGCTGTGGCAGCTAAAGGAAATAAATCCTCATCTTTAGGTGAAACATCGTTATAGTGTGTGTAATCACATGTTATAAACTTTTCATTATCCTTAAAGTCTAAAATTTTTACTCTTTTAATACCTTCAACTAAAACTTTAACAGTTCCGTCAGGAAGCTTTAATAGTTGTAAAATGCTTCCTTCACAACCATACATAAATACATCTGTTTTTTTAGGATCATCAATTTCTGAATTTTTTTGAGTTACTAAAATAATTTTTTTATCTTTTTTCATCACTTCATTAAGTGCTGAAATAGATTTGTCTCTTCCTACAAATAAAGGGATCACCATACTTGGAAAGACTACAATGTCTCTCAATGGGAGTAAGGGCAGTGAAATTTTGACGTCCATACGGATAATATGGATATTATATTTTATAATGCAATAGGTATTTATTACTTATTAAGGATATTAAGCCGCTGTAGTCTTATTTGACTTAGATTTATTGTCACCTTTAGAATGAACTAAGATTGGTTGCGATTGTCCTTTTGCAGCACCAGCATCAACAATAACTTCTTCAATATTATCTTGACTCGGAAGATCGTACATAGTTTTCAATAAAATGTTTTCTAGAATCGATCTTAAACCTCTTGCTCCAGTTTTTTTGCTAATAGCTTTTTGCGCTATTTCTTTTAGGGCATTTTCTTTAAATGTTAGTTTAGCACCATCCAATTTAAATAGCTCTTGATATTGCTTTGTTAAAGAATTTTTGGGTTCTTGTAATATTTTTATTAAAGATTTTTCATCTAAATCTTCAAGTGTTGCTATCATTGGAAGTCTTCCAATAAATTCTGGAATCAATCCAAACTTTAATAAATCTTCTGGCTCTAAACCTTTCATCCATTCACCAGTTTTCTTATCTTGCGTATTTTTTACATCTGCACCAAAACCAATTGATGTTCCCTTATCTCTTTGAGAAATAATTTTATCAAGTCCTGCAAATGCTCCTCCACAAATAAATAAAATATTTGTTGTATCTACTTGTAAAAATTCTTGTTGAGGGTGTTTTCTACCACCTTGAGGTGGAACACTTGCAACTGTTCCCTCCATTATTTTAAGAAGAGCTTGCTGAACACCTTCACCAGATACATCTCTTGTAATTGATGGGTTTTCAGATTTTCTGCTTATTTTGTCAACTTCATCAATATAAACTATTCCTCTTTGAGCTTTTTCAACATTATAGTCAGATGCTTGTAATAATTTTAAAATAATATTTTCAACATCCTCTCCAACATAACCTGCTTCTGTTAGAGTGGTTGCATCAGCCATGGTAAATGGAACGTCTAGAATTCTAGCAAGAGTTTGTGCAAGCAATGTTTTTCCACAACCTGTGGGACCCACTAAAAGTATATTTGATTTCGATAGCTCAACATTTTTACTTGTTTTGCTCTCATAGTTTAATCTTTTATAATGATTGTGAACTGCAACTGATAATACTTTTTTCGCATGAGCTTGACCAATTACATAATCATCTAATACTGAACAAATTTCCTTTGGAGAGGGAAGTCCATCCTGATGTTTTACAAAAGTATCTTTGCTCTCCTCTTTTATAATGTCCATACATAGCTCAACACATTCATCGCAGATGAAAACAGTTGGACCAGCAATTAACTTTCTTACTTCATGTTGGCTTTTGCCACAGAAAGAACAGTAAAGAATATTTTTATTATTTGTTGTCATTTTTATTTATATAACGAATCAGTTTAATCACTTTATTATAGAAGACTCATACTAATCAAGTTTCGATTAATGATGATTCAATATATTGTATATTAAGATCTTTTTTCTACTACTTCGTCAATAAGACCAAAAGATTGTGCGACATCTGCTGTCATGAAGTTGTCTCTTTCAAGTGCAGATTTTACTTCCTCAACACTTTTTCCAGTATGTTTTGAATAAATTTCATTAAGCCTTTTCTTTAAAGACAATACCTCATTAGCATGAATTTCGATATCAGTTGCCTGACCTTGAAAACCTGCAGATGGTTGATGAACCATTATTCTTGAATTTGGTAATGAAAATCTTTTTCCTTTTGTACCAGCTGCAAGCAAAAAAGAACCCATTGAAGCTGCTTGACCTATACATAAAGTAGAGATATCTGGTTTCACATATTGCATTGTATCATAAATACCAAGTCCTGCTGTAACCAAACCTCCTGGGCTATTGATGTATAAATAAATTTCTTTTTTTGGATCCTCTGCCTCTAAAAATAATAATTGAGCGGTAACTAATGATGCAACGTTGTCATTAATTTGACCTGTTAAAAAAATAATTCTTTCTTTTAATAATCTTGAATAAATATCGTAAGCTCTTTCACCTTTGCTCGATTGTTCAACAACCATTGGTACAAGATTGCTCATATGTTCTGATAATTTTGTTGTCATAAGTTGATTCGTTCTACTTATACAACTTGAGATTACTTTTTGCTAACTTTTTTTGCTTTTTTAGCTGCTGGCTTTGATTTTGCCTTTTTAGTTGCAGGTTTTTTTTCTTTCGCAGATGTTGTAGATGATTGGTTCTTAGTTTCTTTTTTTTCTTCACCATGGCTATGGTCGTGATCATGGTCGTGCTTATGAGCTTCTTTTAAAATCTTTTCGGCTTCCTCTTTTGAAATTTCTTTATTATTTGCTTTACCTTTTTCTTTAATTAAATTTAAAATTTTTTCTTCATATACGGTTCCTCTTAAACTCGCTAATGCAGATGGGTTTTTTTGGTAAAAATCCATAACCATTTTTTCTTGTCCAGGCATCATTCTTAGTTGTTTTTGAACTTCAGCCTGAATTTCTTGTTCTGAAACTTTGATTTGATTTTTTTCACCAAACTCATTTAAAATTAATCCAGTTTTAATTCTTGTTTTTGCTTTTTCTTCAAAATTTTTTTTATTTTTCTTAGCTTCTTCTTCAGACATACCTTGTGAAAGAACTTTAACCTCCTCCTCAACTAAGTTTTCTGGAAGTTCGTCAACTTTAATTTTCTCTATTTCTTTTAAAATTTGATTTTTAGATAATTGATCTAAAGAATTTTTATATTCATCATTAATTTGTTTTGAAATTAATGTTTTTAAATCTTTTAAATCTTTTGCTCCTAAATTTTTTGCAAAATTATCATCAATTTTTACTTCTTCTGATTGTTTTACGCTTAAAATTTTACAATTAAATTTAGCTTTTTTATTTACTAATTCTTTTTCAGGAAAATTTTCTGGCAAAGTTGCTTCTACAACTTTTTCATCATCCTTTTTAACTCCTATTAATTGTTCATCAAAGCCTTTTAAAAATAAGTCTTTCCCAAGAGTTAACTGAGTATTCTTTCCTTCACTTCCTTTAAAATCCTTACCATCAACTGTTGCTTTATAATCTAAAGAAACTAAATCTCCTTTTTTGGCTTTTGTATCAGCGCTAACTTCTTTAAAATTTGGTTGGTTTTTAGCTATTTCTTTTACTCTTTTATCTGTTTCACTATCATCAATTTTTACTGTGTATTCATCAAATTTTATATTTTCTAAAGATTTGATTTCTACTTTTGGTAACTCAGTGACTGACAGAACATACTCAAGATCTTTATCCTCACCGTAAGTCTTTAAGTCAAGCTTGGGTTGACCAGCTGGTTTAATTTTATTTTCTTCTAATGCTTTTGTAGATGTTTCTTTTAAAACTTTGTCTAAAACCTCTCCAAAAACTGCTTTACCAAATTGTCTTTTTAAAATTTCTTTTGGAACTTTACCTGGTCTAAATCCTTTAAGATTAACAGTACCTTTGATCTCTTCGTATTTTTCATCCATATAAGAGTTCATTGTCTCTTTATCGATAAAAACTTTAAGGTCTTTATTTAATCCTTTTTTATTTTCTACTGTAACTTTCATAATATTTTAATGGTAGGGCGAAAAGGACTCGAACCTTCACATGTTGCCATATTGGTTCCTAAGACCAACGCGTCTACCAATTCCGCCATCGCCCCACAAATTACGAGGTTTTATATATTATTGAAACTATTTGTCCAATGACAATTGTTAAAAAATTATCTATTTATCTAATAATATTTATATTAATTTAAAAAAAATGATTATTTCACCTTGCATAAGCATTTGTAAAACTGATCCATCAACAGGCTATTGTTATGGTTGTGGAAGAAGTAATGAGGAAAAAAGACTTTGGAAGCTAGAAGAAACAACTGATGATTGGAAAAAAGAAAATATAATACAAATTGAAAAAAGACTTGCTGGTTGGCAACTTGAGAGTTTTAAAGAGTCTTATTCTTACAAAATCAAGAATGGTATGTCTCTTTTCAAGAAAAATTTAATCAAAGAGTAATATAAACTATGAGTAAAGTTAAAATTGCAAGTATTATCTATGCTATAGGTATAATTATTGGTGCTTTATTCTTTGATGTTTGGGGGGCAGATACCACTCCTTTAAAAACATTGTCTGTATTTGCTTGGACTGTAATATTTATTATAGCTTTATTTTTTGTAGATAAGAATGAGAGAAAATAAGGTTTTAATTTTTTTTTTATCATTTTTTTTTATATCCTTTAATTCTCACTCAGAAATAATTGTATTAAGCAAATGTGATCATAAAGAGGATGTTTTTTTAAAAAATGAATACATTTTAAATCTTAACGAACTAATTATGACAAGAAATTATGTTTACAATGAAAAAACATACCAAAAATATAGAGTAACCGATTTAAGTGTAAAAAAGAAAAACTCCTATGTGAGAAATATCTATATAAAAGATGGAAAAATACTTACATTAAAACATGGGTATCCACAATTTTATACTCAAATTTTATTTGAAAAAGATAAACCAGAAATATTTGTTAAGGCTGTTTTAAATGATGTTGAAAGTTTATCTAAGATATCTACTTGTAAAAAAATAGAAAAATTTGATCAAGAAAGTTAGTTTTTATTTTTTTTTTCTTCTTTATTTTTTATTAGAAATTTTTTTTTAATTTCAAATCTGCTATTTGTAATGTTTGAACGATGCTTTGCATAAGCCTGCTTTTGTGCTTGTCTCATAGCTCTTTTTGATGACATAATTATTAAATATAATATTCTATATTTATATTTTCCATAACTATTTGGCTACTATTTGAAGTAAAAATAATAACTTTAATTTATCAAAACAATAGCTTATCAATGATTAAAAAATTGTATTATGAAAGTACTTCCTAATTATTTTAAATTACTAAGTTTTCCTATTTATTACTTAATACACAACAACTATTTATTTGGATTTTTACAAAAAAAAATATTTAAAAAATTTTCATATAAAAATTATAATTTCAAAGTTGATAAACTCAAACTTCCTACAAGCTATCATTCTTCCTTTTTTTGGAAAACTTATGAACTAAATGATAGAGTCATAATTGAGAAAAATTTAAATTATAAAAATAAGTGTATTATAATTGGTGGTGGAATAGGTTTCATAGGAACACTTTCCTATCATTTGTCTAAAAATAAAATTGTTTTATTTGAAATAAATAAACAAATTATAAATTTATTAAAAAAAAATTTAATTGAAAATTTAGTTAAATTTAAGCTTTACAATTATAACTTAACCTTAAACAAAAGTTTTAAAAATAATATATACTTTGAAAATGAAAATTTTTTATCAAATTCAATATATAGAAAATCAAAATCAAAAAATCTGTTTAAAAACTTATATTACAAAAAAATTAAAGATTTTGGCTCATATAACACACTTATAATTGATGGGGAAGGTATTGAGGAGCACTACATATATAATTTAAACAAAATTAAAAATATAAAATATATTTTTTTTGAATTACATTACGATATATTAAATAAAGCTAAAAGAAATAAAATTTTTAAATACCTAAAGCAAAATAATTTTATTTTGAAAGATAAATTTGTTAATTCATTTTTTTTTGAAAGAATGAAACCAAAATAATTAGCTTATTTGAATAAAAAAGAAAAAAATCTTAATATATTAAATATTTTAAGCCGTGGTTTTTTATCTGAACCAGTCTTAATAGAATTAATTTGATTAAGATTATTTACATAATACTTGTAAGACTCTAATAAAATTTCTCTACTTGACTTATTTAAATTTAAATTAAGCAATCTATTTGACTTATTGGTATTTAAAACCATATTTTGTGTTAGTAGCGCTTTATGGTAAAGATTAATATCTACTAATTTAAATAAAATTAAAAAATTTAGTAAAAAAGATCCAATATAATAATTAATACTAATTATTTTAGATTTAGAATTTGTTTTTTTTAATATAAATTCTAAATTTTCTTTAAATGTAAACGTATGTTCTGACCCTACATTTAATAAATTTCTTTTTTTTAGCTTTAAACATTTTTCAATTATAATTGATAATTCATCAACTGAAATAAAATGAATTTTATGTTTTCCATTATTAATCAAAATTAATGGTAAATTATTCCTTATAAGTTCAAACAATATTCCCATTCTATGACTTCGAGATTTACCAACAACAACAGGGATTCTCAAAATTGTAAAATATTTAATTTTTGATTTTTTTATAATCTGTTCTATTTGATATTTAGACTTACCGTAAAAATTTTTTGCACTAGGTGGTTCGTTTTCTTTGATTGGTTTATTGTAATTTTTTTCGTAAATTGAAAAAGTAGAGGTAAAAATCAAATTATTAATTTTGTATTTTTCTGCCATTTTAATTATATTTTTGGAAGTATTTACATTATGGCTATATACATTTTTATCGTCATCAAATATTTCTGATGCTAAATGAATAATTGTATTAATTTTGTTATCTTTCAAAAATAAATCTAATTGATTTATATCTTGTAAGTCGATCTGATAATTTTTATTTCTATTTGTTTTGTTTTTTTTTTTATCAATAAGAAATAAGTTATATTTTTTGTTTAATTTTTTAACTAATTTTTTTCCTATAAAACCTTCGGAACCAGTTATTAATATTTTTGATTTCATATCAGATTTATTATATTCACTATTAAGACAATTTTAGAAAAAGACTTATATAATAATTGATTTAATATGACAAAAATATTTTCACCATTTGCTATTACTATTTATTTGTTTGCGTTTGGATCTTTTCTGAGATTATATAATTTAAGTTTTGATGATTTGTGGATTGATGAAATGTCTACATTTTGGATTGCAAATCCAAACTTTGATCTTTCTACATCAATTAAAAATCATACAAGCCTTGAACTAACTCCATATTTATTTAATTTTTTAATTAAAAATTTTTTTTTGATATTTGGTTATTCGGCTGAACTTTCCAGAATCATTCCTGCTATTAGCTCAATTTTAACAATCTTAGTAATGTTTTTTATATCTAAAGAAATTTCTCAAAAAAAAGAATTTTTATTAACTACATTTCTAGTGAGCTTAAACATTTTTTTAATTTCATATTCACAAGAATTGAGGGTTTATTCGACTTTATTTCTGTTTATTTCCTTGAGTATATTGTTTTTTATTAAAGCTCATAAAAATCAAAAAAAAATTAATTTATTTTATTTTTTTATTACAACATTTATTTCTGCATTTTTACACCATTATGCTTTTATTTTGTTATTTTCTTACATAATTTTCTTTGTAATAAAATTTAAAACTTTAAACAAAATTCATTTTTCTCAAGCTCTTGTAGCTTTTTTTATATTTTTTTTTTCTTGCGTATATTATTATAAGAGTTTTACTACCTCGATTGCTAACCCCACATGGATGGTTCAACCTGATTTAAAATTTTACACTAATTTTTATTTTTCTAAGTTTTTTGGATCAAGAATAGTAGGTTTATTTTTTTTAATATTATTGTGTGGATTGTTGGTCAAAAGACTTAAACTGGTTTTGAATAATAATTATTTATTTTTCTTAACTATATTATTAATTTGTTCCTATGCGATTCCATTAATTTATGGTTACGTATCAAGACCTGTAATAATGCCAAGATATATTATATTTGTATTAATACCTATTATATTACTGATCTCACACTTAACATTTGATCTAAATAAACAATTTAGAAATATAATTTTTGTATTAGTTGCTATTGTTAGCATTGGCAATTTGTTTACTGAGGAAACTTTTAGACAATTCTATAAAGACAGAATTTATTATAAACCAGAGATTAACAAAGCTATTAATGTTGTTAATAAATCAGATACTAAAATAATTGTCTCCACTGTGAATCCTCGAGAGAAAGAACTTATAGATCCATGGAAAAAAGCAATTAACAATTATTTGAACAATCTAATTCAAAAAAATAATTTTGAAATTTTAATTAAAGATAATATCAAACTTACAGGAAAATTTTGGATATTGTGCGTGCATGATTTAAATCAAAATAAATGCGAATTACCATTAAATTCAATTAAAATTTCAGAATATTCACTTAATAGATTGGAATTAATATTAGTTAATAAATAAAATTTGTAACTTAATTTAAAATATTGATGCTTTTTATTACATCTAAATTTTTTGAAGTAATTATAATTTCTCCTGAGGATGCACTGAGACCAAGGATTTCAAGAATTACAACATAATGTGTAACTAATACTAAATTTTTTTTATTATCCCAGTTTTGAATAAATTTTTTAAGCTCATTAATTTGTTTAGTTTTGAACTTATGAAATCGATGATCATAAAAAGAATTTAATCCTTTAAAAGTTTTATATTTGCCAAATGCATATTTGGCTGTATCTTTGCACCTGCACCATTCGCTAGATAATACTAAATCTATAGAAATATTATTTTTCTTAAAAAAATTTCCTATTTTTTTAGACTGTTTTATACCGTTTTGACTTAGATTTCTTTGAGTGGCACAATCATTAATATCAAAATTATCTGGATCACCACCACCAGGAGCATAAGCATGTCTTATGAAAATTAATTTTCCACCCTTTTGCAATTCATCGATCAAAGTTTTTTTTGAATCTGCTTTAACTGAGGGATTAATGCATATAAATATTATGACTAAATAATTTAAAATTTTCATTTATGAATATTAAAATAGATAGTTTAAATAAAACAATTCTTAAATGTAAAAAATGTCCAAGGCTTGTTAATTTTATAAAAAAAATTTCAACAGAAAAAAGAAAACAAAATAGAAATGAAACTTACTGGGGAAAACCAGTTACAGGTTTTGGCGGAATTGATGCAAAAATTTTAATAATTGGATTAGCCCCAGCAGCACATGGGGGCACACGAACAGGAAGAGCTTTCACGGGTGATAAATCTGGAGATTTTTTATTTAAATGTTTATTTAAAGCTAAAATTTCAAACCAACCAAATTCAGAAAATCTAAATGATGGTCTTAAATTAAAATCAACATATATAACTAACATTTTAAAATGTGTTCCTCCAGGAGACAAACCTAAAATAGAAGAGCTCAATAATTGTTCAAAATACTTTGATAGTGAGATTTATAATTTAAAAAAATTAAAAACTATTATTGCATTAGGAAAAGTGGCATTTGATAATTGTGTTAAATTTTATAAAAAAAAATATAATTTTAATGAGAAGATAAAATTTATTCACGGAAAATCCTACTTACTACCAGGAAATGTTAAACTAATTGCCTGTTATCACCCTAGCCCCAGAAATGTAAATACAAAGTTAATATCTGAAAGAATGATTGTAGATTTATTTAATAAAGCTAGAAAGATATCTGTTAACTAGAAGTATAAGGTTGAAATTCTGATAAGATTTTTTCTGGAATTTTAATTGGTTTGAATTTTTCATTTATAAATACTAGATGAATTTTAGCTTCTACGATCAGATCCTCATTTTTAAATATTGATTGATTCATTAAAAAAGAAGTTTTTGAAGTAGATTCAACAAAAGATTTGATTTGTAAATCATCTTCTAAGTATGCGGATTTTTTATATTCAATATTGCATGATTTAACTATTATAAGAGCATCAAAATCGTTTTTTATTTTTCTATTGCTTAATCCAATAGTTAATAAAGCTTCAGTTCTAGCTCTTTCTAAATATTTTAAGTAGTTTGCATAATATACGACTCCACCAGCGTCTGTATCCTCATAATATACTTTAACATTATGAGTAAAGTTTTTATGCATAAATTAATAATATCAAATAAATAAAAATTTAATAGAAACTAAGATATAATATCTTCGATGAAAATTTATATAATTTGGTTAATCGGAGTAATTTTATGGAACTTTGGATTTCCAAATGCAATCCCAATCGCTGATGTTATCGCAGCCATTTTATTATCGTTTTTAAGTATTGGATTAAAAAAGTATCTAAAATATTAATTAATCTGCTGAAAAATAAATATTCTGAAAATATGAAATTGATTTCATTTTGGAATTATCAGTATCAGCCATTATAGCTAAGCCATCTAATTCATTCACTTCTAAATCGTGAAATTTTTTAAAATCTTCTTTAACATTAGCTTTCACTGTTACCCATTCATTAAGATTGTCTTTGGTAGTTGCTAACACATTATCTATTGATTTTTTTGTATAAGGACTGGGTCTATTTTCACCGACTTCACTATTGCTTGAAAAAACATAATTAATTGCTCTATTTGATAAAGGTGTGGCTCCAGTTTTTTTAATTGCAAAAACACGAGCTGCATAATCATGTCCTTTTTTCGTATTCTCTTTAATTCCCCGAAGGTCCTTTTCAATTTTCCATGTAATATTGATAAAAGGTGTTTTATTAAGGTCAATTTTGATCTCTTTCCCTAGGCCCGAAGCAGCATTATCAGCTACTGCTCTTAAATAATTGCCATTCTCATTTGATCCGACAGAGTAAACTGTTTTGTTATCTGCTCCTCTTACTTTGCGTATCTCAAGTGCTGATAATTCTTTTTTAGTAAATTCAAAAACTTTTACAGTTTCTGAATATGCAGAGCTAAGAAAGATTAAAGATGTAATAAAAATATAAAAAATTTTTAACATGATCTTCTTATAGATGGATTATATATAAATTCAATATTCAGTCATAATTTCAACATTCTAAATTCAAAATTGATTGTTAAATGAATAATATGAAAATAATTTCTGTATTTATACTTCTTATATATTGGTCAATAATGATTACAGCACCAGTTATGAGTAAAAATTCCTTAAAAAATCAAAACAAAGACCTAAAAATAGTTTCAAATTTTTGAGACTAATATGTGGATCTACCACCACTTATATCGAATACCGCAGCCGTAGAAAAAGTGTTTTCTTGTGAAGAAAGCCAGCAAACTAGTGATGTAAACTCATATATTTCAAGAAATCTTCCTCTTGGGACCTTGGATAGCATTCTTTGCACGTGTTCTTTGCTCATCTGATCTAAGATTCTAGTTTTAGCACCCGCTGGAGTAACAGCATTTACTGCTATGTCTTTGTCTGCTAATTCTTTACCTAAAGCTTTAGTTAATCCAATTGCTCCCGCTTTTCCAGAGCTATATGCACTAGCATTAGCATTTCCATCTTTTCCTGCAACAGAAGCTACATTAACAATTCTTCCGTAGTTATTTTTAATCATATTTGGAACAATTGCTCTGCAGCAGTTGAAAGTACCCATTAAATTTATCTGGACTATTTTATTCCACATATCGACATCATACTCCCATAAAGGACCTGTAGGACCTGTTATCCCGGCATTATTGATTAAAATATCTATATTTGATTTTGAGGTTATGTCTGCAACGTTTTTCTCTACATTTTGATAATTTGATATATCAACGACACTGTAAAATAAATTAGGGTTTTTTACTTCATCAACTGCTGATTTAAGAAGCTTTTCATCGATATCCCATATAAATACTTTGGCACCAGACTCTAAAAATCTTTTTGCAACATCTAAACCAAACCCTTGAGCTCCACCAGTAACTACGGCTGTTCTATTTTTAAAATCAAATGTGTGCATTAAAATTATTTTTTTGCTAACAAGTAGTATGTCATCCACGCAACAAATGCACCTATTATCCAAGCATAAGATTGTAAAAACATTAAATTAGTATTCCAAATTGTTGAAGCTGAAAAAATAAATCCTAATATTAAAGAATAAACACCTTTTATATGCCAGCCACCTGAATAATAATAAGCACTCTCTTTGTCTATAGAATATAGGTCTTTATTACTTAATTCTTGATTTTTAATTAAATAATAATCAGCTGCCATCACTCCAAACAAAGGACCAAAGAAAGCACCAAAAGTATCAACAAATGATAAAATTCCTATTTGACTCAATATAGTAAGCCAGAATATTGCGATCAACAAACCAAAAAAAGCAATTAGATAACTAGCGCTTTTTAAACTTAATATTGAAGGAGCAAAATTTATCAGAGAGTATTGAGATGGAATGAAATTGGCAACTAAATTTGTAGAAGCTGAAGCAATTATAATAAAAAATAGAACAACTATTGTTATTTGTATATTATCAAACTTTCCTACTATATCTGTTGGATTGGTAAAAATTCTGTCTATATCTGAAAATTTTTGATTAAGAAAAACATCAGACCCTATAACAATGAAAACAGATAAAAATGAAAAAATAATTAAATTCAAAATTAAACTTAAGTTTCCTTTTTTTAATTCTTCCTCATTTTTTACATATCTAGAAAAATCACCAAAACTAATTATTAAAATTGAAAAATAGGCAAATATTGTTCCAGCAACAGTCAATAAAGGTGCTAAATTATTAACATCTAAAAAATTATTTAAATTAAAAATATTTGAAAAAGCTTCAGTAGTTATTTTCACATCACTTAATAAAACAACAAAGAAAAAAATTAACAAACCAGCATAGACTGTCATTGCTGAAAAATTAATTATTTTCTTGTTGTACTGCATCCCAACAGTAAAAAATACAGTTTGTAAAATAATTGTGATTATTATTGCAGACCAATCAATAATATTCATACCAAAATAATAAAAAATAAATATTTCCTGCTGCAATAAAGAATTGTCTATAGAAAAAATTACTATTCTAATTAAGTAAACTAAAATTTTAGACAAAAAATAAGTTTGAATTCCAAATAAAAATATTCCAACTAAACTTCTGATTAACCCAAAAAATTTAGCACCATTAAATCCAAGTGAGGATCTAAGCAATACTGAAAATGGTAAACCAAATTTTTGGGAAGGTTTTCCAATAATATTTGAAAATAAATAAACAAAAAAAGATCCTAATATGATTCCAAAAAAAACTACAAAAATATTTAAACTATACATTAAGTATAAAGAGGATATTAATGAAAAACCAATTACACTCTGTACGTTTGCTCCCCAAAAACAAAATAGATCTTTCCAATTCCAAGTTTTATAATTTGGATTAACTGTGACTAAGTCCCAATTAGAAAGAGAGTATTTTACTTTAGGTTGATTCACGAAATTTATTTTAAACTAATAAATTCTACTGTCCATATAAGAGAGTTGGTAACCATAAGGCAATCTTAGGAAATATGATGATTAAAACTAAGCCTATAATTTGTAGAACCATAAACTGCATCATTCCATAATAAATATCTTTTAAATCCCATTCAGGAACTACGCCTTTTAAGAAATAAGCAGACAAAGCTACAGGTGGAGATAGCCAGGCGGTCTGGAGATTGACAGCAACCAATATTGCAAACCAAGTTAAATTAAAGCCCAAAGCTTCAATTAATGGTAAAATAATTGGTACAATGATCATCACAATTGGAACCCATTCCAATGGCCAACCTAATAAAAATATAGCAACCATTACAATTGCTAAAATAAAATATTTGTTCATCTCTAAACCTAACAAAAATTCAGTTAACAATGTTGGAGTACCAAGTCTTGCAAATACAGCACCAAAAAAGTTTGATGCAGCAACTAAGACCATTATTAAAGCAGTAATCTCTAAAGTTTTAACTAGTGCTTCTTGGAGTTTAGATAGAGTTAATTTTTTATATGCTAATGAAAGTAACAATGCACCCATTGCACCACAACCAGCAGCCTCTGTTGGTGTTGCAAAACCAAATAAAATACTTCCCAATGCAGCAAAGACTAAAGCTGCAGGAGGAACTAATCCTAAGAAGAACTCAATCCAAACTTCTTTCATGCTCGCTGCTCTCATTTCCTCAGGAATTACAGGTCCTAATTTAGGATTTATCATGCATCTTATTGTTGTGTAGCCAGCGTATAAACTTGCAAGAAGAATTCCTGGAATTATAGCTGCAGCAAATAGATCAATTACAGGGATTTCCATAATTGGACCCATCACAACAAGCATAATACTTGGTGGTATTAAAATTCCTAAGGTTCCACCAGCAGTAATCGTTCCAGCTGCAAGTCTTACGTCATAACCAGATCTATTCATTGATTTTGCAGCCATTATCCCAAGAATAGTTACTGAGGCACCAACAATTCCTGTTGCAGCTGCGAAGATAACTGAAACAAACAAAACAGCATAATATAATGCACCTCTCACTCTAGCCAGCATCATTTGAAACGATGAAAATAATCTTTCCATCAGTCCTGCTTGTTCCATCATAATGCCCATAAAGACAAAGAGCGGGACGGCGGCGAGGGTTTGTTCGGTCATGACCATCGAGAACTGGAGGGTCATTAAATAAAAGACTAATTTTCCAAATCCTAGATACCCAAATACAAAACCTAAGAAAATTAATGTAAATGAAATTGGAAATCCAACAAAGATTGCAAAAAGCATTACTCCAACTAAAATAAAACCTAAAATGGCTGGATCAATTAATTCTGCTATCATTCATCTTCTCCTGGCCATTTTCCTCTTGTTGCAGCCCAATAACTTTTTAATAATTCTGAAATACCTTGGATAAGTAAAAATATTATACCAATAAGTAGGCAAGTTTTTATTGGCCACATATATGGCATCCAAGTAGTATCCATTCCTCTCTCACCTCTTTGGATAGACTCTCCTACATATCCAATGGTCATATAAAGAAACACAAGTAAGCCTGGAAAATAAAATAAAATATATAACCAAAAATCAATTGTGCCTTGATTCTTGGTTTTAAAATTTCTGTATAAAAAATCAGCTCTTATATGAACCCCTTTAGATAGTGCATAACCAGCACCCAACATAAAAAGCGCACCATATAAAAATCTACTGATGTCATAAGCCCATATTGTTGGAGCATGGAATAATTTTCTAGCAAGAACCTCATAAGTCATTGCAAGAATTAACGGCATCAATATCCAACAAACAACGTTGCCAACCCATTTGCTAAATTTATCAATATTTACAATTGAACTTGCCATCCATGGTGGCATATCACTTGGCATTTTTCCTGAACCACCTCGCCTTTCGGCAATCATTTCATCTGATATATCTAATTTACCTGGTTCGTCTGCCATAAAATTTTATATAAAAAATTAGAGCGGACTATTAAGTCCGCTCTAACATAAAGATTGTTTAATGATTACTTTAATGTTGCTGCGTGAGCCATTCCTAGCTTCGCATTAGACATTTGAGCACCACTCCAGAAAGGAACTGCGATATCAGCAAATTCTTTCATAGAGTCCCAAACTTCAGCAAAGAATGCATTTTTAGCTGCGTTTGTTTCCAAACTTTTCTTAGCAGCTGCCATGTATTCTGTGAAGTAATCAGAAGGAGTATCTTCTAATTTTACACCATGAACTTCTGTAAGCTCTTTTAAAGCTTTTCCGTTTTCATAGATTCTGTAACTTAGAGATTTCGCTAGAGATGCATTTGCTGCAACTTCTAGAGACTTCTTCTCATGAGCACTCATAGCTTCATATGTTTTTCCAGTAATATAAAAGTCAGCATTTACGACTACTTGGTGTAAACCTTGTAGGTAGTAGTGCTTTAATACTTTTTGGAAACCAAACGTTAAGTCTGGTTTTGGACAACACCATTCAGCAGCATCAATAGTTCCTGCTTCTAAAGCTGGTAGAATATCTCCACCACCCATAGCAACAGATGCTATACCGATGTCTTTATAAGTTTGTCCTGGAATTCCTGGAGGAGTTCTGAATTTATATTTTCTAAAATCAGCCATATCTTTAATTGGTTTTGGAAACCAACCTAAAGCCTCAGGACCAACTGGTTGAATCATAAATCCTTTAATATCTCTTCCCATTTCTTTCCATAGTCTGTCGTATAGCTCTTTTCCTCCACCATACTGAAACCATGATAAGAATGCGATGTTGTCAATACCAACACCACCACCTGCTACTGGCGAACCAAATAACATAGCGGCAGGGTGATCACCTGACCAATAGTGTGTCCAAGCAAATCCACAGTCGATAAGTCCTTTATCAACAGCATCTAAAGTTTCTTTTACACCAACAACTGCTCCTGCAGGCATAATTTCAAACTTTAGAGATCCACCTGTCAAAGTTGTAACAGTGTCAGTAAAGTCTTTTAACATTTTAACTTCATCAGCCTTAGTGTTAAGAACTGTCTGACATTTTAGTGTTTTTGCAGCATTAGCATTCGAAATAAATCCAAACACCATTGCAACTGCAAATAACATTGAAATGATTTTTCTCATATCGTTTTTTCCCTCTCTTTATTTTTAAAAACAAAAGCTTGTCAAAGAATGAAATCTAAAACAAGTGCTAATATTGGATTATTTGGATATTTTTGTGTACAGAAATATAACAAATAAAAAAAATTTAATTTATAAGAGTTCTAAAATGGATAATTTTGATTTTATAATTTTAGGTGCTGGATCAGCAGGATGCGTACTTGCTAACAGGTTATCTGAAAATCCCTCAAATAAAGTGCTTTTAGTAGAAGCTGGTGGCAAGGATAATTATCCTTGGATACATATTCCTGTTGGTTATTTCAAAACAATGCATAACCCAAAGACTGATTGGTGCTACAAAACAGAACCAGATGAGAGCATGAACAATATTTCTATTAGGTATCCTAGAGGAAAAACATTAGGAGGTAGTTCTTCTATAAATGGTCTACTTTACATAAGAGGTCAACACAGAGATTATGATATTTGGAGACAATTAGGTAATACTGGCTGGGGATGGGATGATGTTTTGCCTTATTTTATCAAAGCAGAAAACCAAGAAAGAGGAAAAGATGAGTTCCATGGAGTTGGAGGCCCTTTATCTGTTTCAGATCAACGAATACATCTACCTCTTTTAGATGAATTTCAAAATGCTGCTGAGGAATTTGGTATTCCTAAAACAAAAGATTTTAATACTGGTGATAATCATGGCTGTGGTTATTTCCAAGTAACTGAAAAGGATGGCTTTAGATGTAGTACAGCTGTTGGATATTTAAACCCAATCAAGAGCAGGAAAAATTTAAAAATTTTAACTCATTCACATGTCAAAAAAATTAATTTTGAAAACAAAACTGCTAAAGAAATTGAGTATTGGGAAGGAAATGAATTAAAAAAAGTACAAGCAAATAAAGAAATTATAATTTCATCAGGGGCTATTGGCTCTCCTCAAATTTTACAAGTTTCTGGAATAGGAAATCCTGAAAAATTAAAAAATCTTGGGATTGATATGGTGCAAAATTTAAATGGGGTTGGAGAAAACTTGCATGATCATTTAATGCTTAGACCAATTTATAAAATTAATGGATTAAAATCCTTAAATAAAAAAATAAATAGTTTATTTGGAAATTTAATGATTGGCCTTGAATACGTTTTTAAAAGAAGCGGCCCAATGACTATGGGTGCTAGTCAACTTTGTATGTTTGCTAAAAGCGATCCATCTTTAGAACTACCAGACTTACAATGGCATGTTCAGCCTATGAGTATGGATACTTTGGGAGCAACAAAAAATCATGATTTTCATGCATTCACCCCTACTGTTTCAAATATCAGACCAACAAGTAGAGGACATGTTAGTATCGTTGATAAAGACTCTAGAACTTATGCAAAAATAAAACAAAACTATCTATCAACTGATCACGATAGAATGATTGCAGCTAAAGGACTTAAATTAACCAGAAAAATTATAATGGAATCTGAAACTTTCAAAAAATATACTCCAGAAGAATACAGACCTGGCATTCATTTAAATGACGATGAGGAGTTAGTTAAAGAAGCTTCTAATTATGCACAAACTATTTTTCATCCAGTGGGAACCTGTAAAATGGGTCAAGATGAAATGTCTGTAGTAGATGAAAAACTTAAGGTTAGAGGTGTTAATAATTTAAGAGTTATCGATGCATCAATAATGCCAAACATCACGTCAGGAAATACAAATGCACCAACAATAATGATTGCAGAAAAAGGTGCTGACATGATACTACAACAATAATGTTTGCAGAATTTTTTACACCTGAACAAATAGCTATATTAACTCAAATCATTTTTATTGATTTAGTTTTAGCAGGAGATAATGCCATTATAATTGGGATGGTTGCATCTAAATTTCCGGTGGAACAAAGAAAAAAAGTTATCTTCTGGGGAATTGGTGGTGCTGTAATTTTAAGAATAATACTAACTTTGCTTACAGCTTATCTGCTACAAATAACTGGTTTAAGATTAATTGGGGGATTGTTATTACTTTATATTGTTTACAAACTTTACGTTGATGTAATCAAAGGTTCAGAAACAGAGGAGAATGTTAAAGTAGACAATTCCAGTTTTTTAAAGGCTATTTGGACAGTTCTGCTAGCAGATTTTACAATGAGTTTAGATAATGTTTTAGGTGTTGCTGGTGCAGCAGGCGATCATTATGGACTACTTGTATTTGGATTAGTGTTATCAATAGTTTTAATGGCAACTGCAGCAACATTAATTTCTGGATGGATTAAAAAATATAAATGGATTGCTTGGGTTGGTTTACTAGCAATATTAATAGTAGCTGTAGAGTTGATTTACACAGATATTAAAATAATATTCTTTTAATGTATCTTCAAAAAATAAATCTAAAAAACAAATACGCTTTAGTTACTGGTGCAGGTAAAGGATTGGGAAGAGCTTGTTCTATTGCGTTAGCTGAGGCAGGGGCAACAGTTATAGCTTTAAGTAGAACTCCTTCAGATTTAAATAAATTAGAAAAGGATATTAAAAAAGTTAAGGGGAAAATTATTAAAGTTTCGTGCGATGTAATGAACTATGAGGATTTAAAACAAAAATTAGATAAAATTAAAATTATTGATGTATTGATAAATAATGCAGGAACTAACATTCCAGAACCATTTGAAAAAATTAAACAAAAAAGTATGAATTATCTTGTAGATTTAAATCTAAAAGCAGCATTTAACGTGGCACAACTTGTTGTAAAAAAAATGCTTAAAAATAAAAAAAGACCTGGTTCAATCGTAAATATGTCATCACAGCTCGGTCATGTGGGTATGGGAGGAAGAAATGTATACAACATGACAAAATTTGGTATTGAGGGACTGACTAAAGGAATGGGGGTAGAGTTGGCTAAAAAAAATATCAGAGTTAATACGGTAGCACCTACTTTTGTTGAAACACCAATGGTTAAAAGATTTTTTAAAAACAAAAAATTTAAAAAATTAGCCCTTGGAAATATTCCTATGGGTAAAGCAGCTACTGAAAGTGATGTTGCTACAACAGTATGCTTTTTGGCATCATCAGCGTCTTCAATGATAACTGGAACATCAATAATTATAGATGGGGGATGGACAGCTCAATAATTTATAGACTTTTTTTTGTTTTTTTAATTTTTATATCATCAGCAAAAGCTATTGAATTCCAAGGAAAATTTTTACAAGGTCATTTTATATTAGGTAAAACTAACCCTGATGCTAAAATTTTGGTTGGAAAAAAAGAGGTTAAAGTATCAAAAGATGGTTTTTTTGTTTTTGGTATAGATCGAGATCAAAAATACGACCTAACTTTTACAAAAATTATTGATGGAAAAAAAACAATAACTACAAAAAAAGTTTTAAAACGGAAATACAATATACAAAGAATAGACGGTTTGGCAGAAAGTAAAGTCACTCCACCTGAGTCTGTTTATAAAAGAATTAAAAAAGAAAATAATGCTATTGGAGAAGCAAGAGCAATTAATTCGGATCTACAATTTTTTAAAGAAAAATTTATCATGCCAGTTGAAGGAATAATCAGTGGCGTTTATGGTAGTCAAAGAATTTTAAATGGTAAACCAAGATGGCCTCACTATGGAATAGATATTGCTGCTAAAAAAGGAACGATGATTAAATCTTCTGGTTCGGGTGTAGTTACTATGGCTGAAGATGATTTATATTATACTGGTGGCACAGTTATAATGGATCATGGTCATGGGATATCCACAATATATTCTCATTTAGAAAATGTTTTGGTCTCAGTTGGTGATCTGATAAATCAAGGAGATATAATTGGAACTGTTGGTTCAACTGGAAGATCAACTGGACCTCACTTAGACTTTAGAGTTAATTGGTTTCAAACACGACTAGATCCAATGTCTGTTTTAAACTAAATCTCAGATTTTGCTCTGAAACGTTCATAAATTAATCTAGCTCTAACACCTAAACTTAAAATTGGATCAGGAGGAAGCCAAGTGGGTTTATTTCTTGCTTCAATAGTTTCTATCTCTTTTGTATTTTCATTACTTGCTTTGATTGCTATTTGTTCTCCAAATAAAGTACCAACTCCAATACCGGAGCCATTATAACAACCTGCAACAAATATATTATCATCTATTTTTTCAAAAATTTGAGAACTATTTCTTGTTCTTGAAACAATGCCTGACCAAGAAGATTGAATAATATCATTAGGTAATTCAGGAAATCTTTTTTTAATTCCAATCTTTTGTTTTAATGATCTCTTGGTTAATTCAGATTTAGACATTTGATAAGGACTATAAACTTCAGCAGTATTTCTTATTAAAATTCTTCTATCTTTAGTCATTCTTATAGTGGCCCCCATTGGTCTTACAGGTAAAACTCCCCACTCTTTAGGCTCACCAAGCAATTTAAACTGCTCATCTGATAAAGATCTAGTCATACTAGCTGTCAAAGTAATAGGAAAATTATAATTTGATTTTATTCCTAAAGACTTTAGAAATCCGTTTGTAGCAAAAATAATTTTTTTGGCTTTGATAGATCCATTTTTAAATGTACAAATAACCGCATCATTCTTCTTTTTCCAATTTAACAATGAAGAATTTTCATAAAGATTTACATTTTCTGGCAATGTATCAATCATAGCTCTTACTAATTTACCTGGATGTAATAAAATCCCTCCTTTTGTATGAAGAGCAATATTATAAAAATTGGTACCCAATCTTCTTTTTAGTTCTTTGTTTAATAGCAAATTATGTTCAAAACCTAATCTTGATAACGTATCAGAAAAATTTTCTAATATTTTTCTATCCTCATGCTTTGATGAAGCAAAATATTTTCCACATTCATTCCAATCACAATCTACTTGATATTCTTTAATAAATCTTTTGACGGTATCTATTCCTAATTTATAAATGTCTGTCTTTTTTTTATAATTTTCTAATTCTTTATTGGAAGTAAAACCATCATTAAGTGTTGTATCTACTAAATAACCTGAGTTTCTGCTACTCGCTCCTTCTCCAGCTAACTGTGCATCAACTATAATAATTTTTTCATTAGGAAAAATTTCTCCAAGCTTTCTAGCTGCTGATAATCCAGTAAAACCTGCACCAATTATAAGCCAGTTAACACTTAGTTTACTCTTTAAAGATTTAATATTTTTTCTAGAATTTAAATCATTTATCCAACTACAAAAATTATCATTAATTAATTCCATAAATTTTATCAGATTAAAATCATATAAACCTATGATAGATTGATTGATTAAAAAATAGATTAATTTAATTTTTTAAGCAACGAAAAATATATGAAAACATTTCTTACATATTTAAAAATTGTAACTTTCAGTGTAATTTCATCAATTTATCTTTTTCAAATATTTTTAACAATTAAATACTCAGGTTCATTAGGTGAAATTTCAAAAAAAATTAGTTTGTATGAAAATAGCACTGGAAAAAAATACGATCTAAGAACTAAATATGAAGTTTATAATGAATTAAAAAAAATAAATGATGATGTCACAGTAGTCATGGCTCCCGCATTTGGATTGGAATATTTTGGACAACAGCATTTTGATGACTATTTATTTCCACTATCTGGCTTTTCAAACAAAAAAACAATTAATTGTAATGAGAATGGATATTATTCTATTTTTCAAAGTGATCGCTTTGGGTTTAATAATCCAGACACTGAATGGGATAGTGAGGAAATTGAATTTTTGTTAGTCGGAGATTCATTTACTATGGGGAGTTGTGTAAATAGACCACATGATATAGCGTCTAACCTGAGGAATTTATCTAATCAAAATGCTTTAAACTTAGGATATGTTGCTAATGGTCCTTTATTTCAATACGCAACTTTAAGGGAATATTTAGATGAAAATGTCAAAAATATAATTTGGCTATATTATGAAAATGATATTTTTGAACTAGATAGAGACTTAAAATCAAATATTTTATTAAATTATTTAAATGACGAAAGTTTTTCACAAAAACTAAAAATAAAACAAGACAAAATCAATAATTCACTAAGTAAATTTTTTAGTAAAGTTGAGACTCTAGAGGCAAAAAAACAATTAACTGAGAAAAAAGAAAAAAATTCTATAATCTATAAAATTGAAAAATTCATAACTTTAAAAAATATAAGAGAACTATTTTTAGATCAGCACTTTAAAACGTATAAAATTCAAAAAAAAATTAGGCCAGAATTTGAAAAAATTTTATCTAAATCTAAAGAACTGAGTGAAAAAAATAATTCAGATTTTTATTTTGTTTTTTTACCTTCATATCAAAGATATGCGTATGGTTATGATAAAGAGGAAATTTTGTACAATGAAATTAAAATCATAGCAGACAAATTAAATATTAAATTTATTGATATTCATAATGAATTTCTTTCCAGTAAGAAAAATCCTCTTGAATATTTTCCTTTTCAAACCTCTGGTCATTATAATATAGAGGGATATAAAGAAGTCTCTAAAATAATTTATAAATTGATTAAAAAAAATTAATCTAGTTCAAATTCTTTAGTGTAATTTTTCTTAAGTTTAGGGTTTTGATTATTTTTGTCGAGAATGCAATTTCCAATTACGAGATAATCTAAATCAGTACCCATAAAACAATTAAAAGCATCTGTTGGTGTATTTACAATTGGCTCACCTCTTACATTAAATGAAGTATTAACTATCACAGGACAACCTGTTTTTTCTTTAAACTTCGAGATTAAATCATAATAACGATTATTTGTTTCTTTTGTAACAGTTTGAACTCTAGCTGAATAATCAACATGAGTTACTGCTGGAATTTCAGATCTTTTAATATTTAATTTATCTATACCAAAAAGTTTTCTTTGTTCATCCGTCATTTCAATTTTTTTATTAGAGTTAATGTTTGCTACTAACAACATATAAGGACTATCAACATTCATCTCGAACCATTCTGACAAATCTTCTCTAAGAATTGAAGGTGCAAAAGGTCTAAAACTTTCCCTATATTTTACTTTAAGATTTAAATTTTTTTGCATTTTGTCAGATCTAGGATCTCCTAAAATAGATCTGCCCCCCAAAGCTCTTGGACCAAATTCCATTCTACCCTGAAACCATCCTATAGCTTTTTCTTCTGATAAAAACTCAGCAGTTCTATTAATTAATTCTTCGTACTTTAAAGTTTCAAAATTAGCACCACCAGCTTTCAATTCGCTTTCAATATCTTCTTGACTATATTCAGTTCCTAAATATGAGCCTCTCATATCATCCTTTAAATTTACTGACCTTTTATTGCCTTGATCAATATGCCATAGTGCTAAAGCTGCACCTAAAGAACCTCCTGCATCTCCAGCAGCTGGCTGAATCCATATATTTTCAAAAATTTTTTCTTTAAGAATTTTTCCATTTGCAACACAATTTAATGCTACACCTCCGGCTAAACATAAGTTTCTAATTCCATATTCTTCTCGAATAGATTTTGCCAACTTAATCATAATTTCTTCAGTGACTTTTTGAATAGAAGATGCAATATCCATATGAAATTGAGTTATCTCTTCATTTTGAGGATCACGAGGTCTTTGACCAAATAAATTGCTAAATTTTTCGTTAGTCATTGTTAGTCCAGTTGCATAATTAAAGTATTTTTGATCTAATCTAAAAGTACCATCTTCTTTCATATCAAATAATTGTTTTACTTTATCTTCATAAATTGGTTTACCATATGGAGCCAATCCCATAAGTTTGTATTCACCGCTATTAACTTTAAATCCTGTGTAATAAGTAAATGCTGAGTAGAGAAGTCCTAGAGAATGAGGAAAATGTATTTCTTTTTTTATTTCTAAATTATTTTTTTTTCCTACTGCTACAGTTGTTGTGGCCCATTCACCTACACCATCTGCAGTTAGTACAACTGCTTCTTCAAAAGGAGATGGGAAAAAAGCACTCGAGGCATGGCTCAAGTGATGATCTGAAAAAAATATATTTTCATCAGATTTATAATCCATGTCATGTTCTTTCAATTTATTAAATAAGAGATTCTTTTGAAAAAGTTTTTCTCTTATCCATAAAGGCATCGCTTTACTAAATGAAATAAAACCTTTTGGAGCAAATGCTACATAAGTTTCTAACAATCTCTCAAATTTTAAAAAAGGTTTTTCAAAAAAAACTATATGGTCAACTTTGCTTAGTTTTATATTTGCATAATTTAATACAAATTCTATAGAATTATGAGGATAACTAGGATCATGTTTTTTTCTGGTAAATCTTTCTTCTTGAGCGGCTGCAATTATTTTTCCATCTTTTAAAATACAAGCTGCACTATCATGATAAAATGCTGAAATTCCTAAAATAAAAGTCATTTTTAATTTATATATTTATAGAGTTCTTTTGCAATTTTCTCATTCGATGAAGGAGAATAATGAACTCCATCTATATATGATAAAGATTTGTCATTTTGTAGTACGTGACCAAAATCAATAAAACCTTTAACAGATGATAGGCTCAAATATTTTTTTTCAAAAATTCTTTTTTTATCCTGAGATAAAAACTTTTTTATTTGAATGCCATGATTACCTGCCATAGGTTGTAAAATAGAATAGCATTCCACATTAAATTTCTTACAAATTGAATCTCTAATTAATATTCTTGTCTCATAAAGCTTGCCCAAATCAATTTTTGAATTACAGCTATCAATTACTAGAATATTATTATTTTCATCTTGTATCCACCTATCAGAACTAAGCAAAGAATTAGAAAATTGTACTACAGGTAGTGTAAATAAAAAATTTTTTAAAGAAATCTTCCACATCAGATAAGGTCTTTCAACCAATAAATTAAAGCTATTATTAATATGTCTCATGTATTCATAGCCACCACATCTTTCATTAATTCCATCTAAAAAAAAAGCTGTGTGAATTTTTTTTTGATTTTCTAAATGATTTTGAAACAGATTGTTTTCTTGTTTTGAATAGTAATATGCTCTTCCATGATTGAATACACAATAATTACTGCCTAATATTTTTTGGAGATAATATCCTATAGTTTGATCATCTGTTACATTATATCCAAATGTTGTACTGCCTCCATAAAGATATACGTTATGATCACAAATTTCTGGTCTTTTAATTTTTCTACCATCTTTTTCTGTAAAATTTACAAACTTACCAACCCTATCTGTCTCACTATGTCCAATAAATGGAACAAATCGAAATTTATCATAATTTTTCCATGTTTCATTATACAGAGTTACCAAATCTTCATCTGACAAATCTAACAACTCAACTTGTTCATTAACGTAAGAGTGATTTTTAGAATTTAAACTAGAATAAATAGGCCAAACTAAAACAATTAGTATGTTTAAAATAATAAATAAAAATAAAGTTATAAAAAAAATTATAGAAAAATTTTTCAATTTAAAAAATTGTATAAATAAAAGGTGCTACAGCTGAACCTTGTGTTAAAACTATCAATCCTCCAAACAAAACTAAAACAATTATTATTGGTAAAAGCCAATATTTTTTTCTTACTTTTAAAAATTCCCAAAATTCTTTTATAAAACTCATATTAAAATTGATTCTTCATTTTACTTTTTGGACCAGTTTTTTCAATCCAATAAGTTTTGTTTTTACTAAATTTTAAATTTAATACATCCTTTCCAAATATTCTCATAATCAAACCAATAGGTGTCACTACAAAAAAGAATATTATCCCCATTATAATTGGTGAAATTACCTTCCCTAAAAATATTCCAAATTTAAACCAAAGCCTATTTAGTGGATTTAAAATTTTGGAATTTATTAACCCTAGAAATAAAAAAAGTAATGAAATTATCAAAGACCATAATCTTATCTCTTCACTGTAAGTTAATGGATATAAAGCAATTAAAAAAAATACAATACAAAAGACAATTCCAAAACTTCTATTAGAGCCTAT
The DNA here is from genome assembly GCA_902565325.1 of uncultured Pelagibacteraceae bacterium. The sequence continues at coordinate 12,168 of CACFEM010000002.1, read as the reverse complement.
TTTAATATTATCCATTTAAAGATTTCTGAGGTTTCATGTCACTTTTGCTGATGCCCGCGACTCTCACGGGTTTTTTCATCGCATCTCTTCTAAAAGGTTCACCAAGTTCTTGATTTAGAATTACCTCTATAAAAGTTGTAATACCTTTCTTCTGATCTTCACATGATTGTTTAATAGCATTTGTAGTTTCTTCCATTGTTCTAACTGTTACACCTTTTAAACCACAGGCATCAGCAACTTTAGCATAACTTAATTCTGGATCTAACTCTGTGCCAACAAAATTATTATCAAACCATAGTGTAGTATTTCTTTTTTCAGCACCCCATTGATAATTTCTGAAAATAACCATTGTTATTGCAGGCCACTCTTCTCTTGCACATGAGCTCATTTCATTCATGCTAATTCCAAAAGCTCCATCTCCAGCAAATCCAATAACGGGTGTATCTGGACAACCAATTTTTGCTCCCAATATTGATGGAAAACCATAACCACAAGGACCAAATAATCCTGGAGCCAGATATTTTCTTGGTTTTTCAAATGTTGGGTAAGCATTTCCAATGGCACAATTGTTTCCAATATCGCTTGATATAATTACACCTTCAGGCATTCCTGATTGAATTGCTCTCCAAGCTTGTCTTGGTGACATTCTATCTGCATCTCTTTCTCTAGCTTCTTTATTCCAAACAGTTCCTTCATCATCATCTTCATGATCTAAACTTGAAAGTTTTTGTAGCCAAGCTGATTTAGTTTGATGAATTAAATCTTTTCTAGCTTGTCTATCAGTATCACCAGCGTTTGAAGATAATTTTTCTAAAATTTGTTCAGCAACTAATTTTGCATCACCACTTATTCCTACGGTAACTTTTTTAGTTAAACCTATTCTGTCAGGATTAATATCAACTTGAATAATGTTTGCATTCTTCGGCCAATAATCAATTCCATAACCAGGTAAAGTAGAAAATGGATTTAATCTAGTTCCTAAAGCTAATACTACATCAGCTTTTGAGATTAATTCCATTGCAGCTTTTGATCCATTGTATCCTAAGGGACCAACAGCTAAAGGATGGCTTCCTGGAAAACTATCATTATGTTGGTAACCTGAACAAACAGGTGAATCTAATTTTTCTGCAAGTTTTTTTGTAGCTTCTATAGCTCCTCCAATAACAACACCTGCTCCTGATAATATTACTGGAAACTTTGCTTTAGATAGCAAGTCAGCTGCTTTAGCTACAGCATCATTTCCTCCGCCTTGTCTTTCAAGTCTTACAATTGGAGGAAGATCGATATCAATTACTTGACACCAATAATCTCTTGGAACATTAATTTGTGCTGGCGCTGAACCTCTTATGGCTTTTTCTATAACTCTATTTAGTACTTCAGCCATTCTTGATGGGTCTCTTACTTCTTCTTGATAACAAACCATGTCTTTGAATAAATTCATTTGCTCTACTTCTTGAAATCCGCCTTGCCCCATTGTTTTGTTTGCTGCTTGCGGTGTAACTAATAAAAGAGGAGTATGATTCCAATAAGCCGTTTTAATTGGTGTAACTAATCCAGTAATTCCAGGTCCGTTCTGGGCAATAACCATTGACATTTTACCAGTCGCTCTTGTGTAACCATCGGCAATTAAACCACCATTTGTTTCATGAGCGACATCCCAGAAAGTAATACCTGCATCTGGAAAAATATCTGAAATTGGCATAAAGGCTGAACCGATAATTCCAAACGCATGTTCAATACCGTGCATTTGTAAAACTTTTACAAAAGCTTCTTCTGTTGTCATTTTTGTCATAAAACTAGAACCTCTCTAAAGTGTAATTATACTATTTATAAAATTCGTTTGTTAATTTGTGCGATTAATATATAAGTTTTTACGAATTTCAAACAAACAAATCGACACGATATGGCAACAGATATAATCATACATGATAAAAAAGACAACGTGGGAGTAGTTGTTATTGAAAAAATCACTCCTAAACAGGACTGCGCTTGCTGGATAATGGAAGATGACAGTTCAACAAATATTCAATCCATAGATGAAATACCTTTAGGTCATAAAATTGCAATGGTTGACCTTAAAGAGGGCGATACTATTTTAAAGTATGGTCACGATATTGGTAAAGTTGTTAAATCAATCAAAAAAGGTGAGCATGTACATGTTCACAATGTAAAAACAAAGAAGTGGTAATAGTATGGAAATCCCAAAGAGCTTTTTAGGTTATAAAAGAGAAAACGGCAGAGCCGGAACAAGAAATCATGTAATTATTTTACCAGTTGATGACATTTCGAACGCATGTGCAGAGGCAGTTGCAAACAACATTAAAGGCACAATCGCTCTTCCTCATTCTTACGGAAGACTTCAGTTTGGTGCAGATTTAGAGCTTCATTTTAGAACTATGATTGGAACTGGATGTAACCCAAATGTTGCTGCTGTAATTGTTATTGGTATTGAGCCGAAATGGACAAAAAAAATTGTAGATGGAATTGCTAAAACTGGAAAACCAGTTGAAGGATTTCATATTGAGCGTACAGGCGATATTGGTACGACAATGAAAGCGTCAAAAAAAGCACAAGAATTTGTTATGTGGGCTTCAGAAAAACAAAGAGAAGAGTGTCCTTTAAGTGATTTATGGATTTCAGTTAAGTGTGGTGAGTCTGATACTACTTCAGGACTAGCTGCAAACCCAACTGTTGGAAATTTAATGGACAAACTTGAGCCATTAGGTGTCCACTTGTGTTTTGGCGAAACATCTGAATTAACTGGTGCAGAACAAGTATGTGCAACTAGAGGAGCTACAAAAGAAGCATCTGAAAAATTTATGAAAACTTGGAGCTCTTATAATGATTTTATTTTAAAAGAGGCAACGGATGATCTTTCTGAAAGTCAACCAACAGCTGGAAATATTGCTGGGGGACTTACAACTATCGAAGAAAAAGCTTTTGGTAATTTTCAAAAAATTGGAAATTGTAAATTTATTGATGTTCTTGAACCAGCAGAAGAACCAACTAAAGGAAAGGGGTTGTATTTTATGGACACATCATCTGCTGCTGCAGAATGTGTGACTCTTCAAGCTGCTGCTGGTTTTAATATTCATTTATTTCCAACTGGACAAGGTAATATCGTTGGAAATCCAATTGAACCTGTTGTTAAATTAACAGCTAATCCATTAACTGTAAAAGGTATGGGAGAGCACATTGATTGCGATGTTTCAAAAATTCTTTCAAGAGAAATGAATTTGTCTGAAGCAGGTGATGAATTAATTAAAACTACACTTAGAGTAGCAAACGGCAGATTAACTTGTGCTGAAGCTTTAGGTCATAGAGAATTTGTCATGACCAAACTTTACAGAAGTGCTTAATTAACTTTAGTCTTTCATGAAATTAAAAAAATACCTGGTTGTATTACCAGGTATTATATTGGCATTTATTCTTTACACTTTATCTCAAGGTTTCAATAATATTCTTGGTATTGAGTTATTAGGCTATGAAAAAAGCCCAATATCTACAGCAATGATCGCTATTTTGTTGGGTATGTTTTTCGGAAACGTTTTTCAAATTAGAGAAAGTTTTTTAAGAGGATTAAATTTTACACAAAAGTATATTCTAAAACTTGGAATTATTTGCTTAGGTATTCAATTGAAACCATTTGAATTTTTAGAATTTGGAGCAATAGCAATTCCATTAATTATAATCTGTATAATTAGTGTACTAGTAGTAATTAAACTTCTTATTAAAAAATTAAAAATACCAACAAGAATGGCTTACTTAATATCAATAGGCAGCACTGTCTGTGGTACTACTGCAATAATGGCTACCGCTCCTGTAATTGGTGCAAAAAAAAATGAGGTATCATATGCGATTGCAAATATTACTTTGTTTGGAATACTTTCGATGCTTATTTATCCCTATTTTGCTAATTTTTATTTCGAAAGTGAGCCTTTATTAGTTGGACTGTTTTTAGGAACCTCTATCCATGAAACCTCTCAAGTTGCAGCTGCAGGATTGATTTATGACCAGCAATTTAACAGTCCTGAAACTTTAAACATTGCAACAGTGACAAAATTAATAAGAAATACCTTTCTAATTATTATGATCCCTTTATTTGCATTTCTTTATAATCGAGAAAAAACCACAGAAAAGAAATACTCAATAATAGATATTTTTCCTTACTTTGTATTAGGATTTGTAGCCATGATAATAATTAGAAATTTAGGTGATCTCACTTACTCAAATAATTACAAATGGTTGGTTACAATTGAGGGTATTAAATTGTCCTCAAAAATATTTTTAACAATGGCGATGGCAGCAATAGGTCTTTCCACCAACTTAAAAGAAATTAAAAATATGGGTTACAAACCTTTTGTTGTTGGTTTTATAGGTATGGCGACTGTTGGATTTGTTAGTATCACAACTATCGAATTATATTTAAATTTTTTTAATTAAGATTTAACTAATAATTTTTTTCTAAAGTTTGAGATAAATCGTCTTGTAAAAGCAGCACCGACACCTAAAATAATTGCAAACATAATTGTAAATAGTCCATAAAAGAAAGGCATCTCTTTAGAAAAATCAATTATAAATTGAGAAAAGAAATTTAAATCTGAGCTACTTGCTTTACCAGCTCCATTTATAATTTTTTCTGCAAAAAACGTGTCGTATGCGATCGCTATTCCAACTATCAGCAATAAAATTGCTAATAAGGCTCTTAAACCTGAGCTATCGATTCTTTCTCCTAATTTCTGTCCAACCTGAACTCCTATTATAGATCCTACAACCAACATGAGAACTAGAAATAAATCTATAGATCCATAATTAAATGAATGAAGAAAAGTAACAACTACACTTACAAAAATTGTTACAAATAAAGATGTACCAGGAACTAATTTAGTAGGCATTTTAATTATATAAATCATTGCAGGAACTAAAATAAAAGCACCTCCAATTCCCATAATGGCTGCAATAAATCCAACTAATAGACCAATTATAATTGGTGTAAAAATACTTTCATATAATTTAGACTTTGGAAATCTCATTCTTAATGGAAGACCATGTATCCAATAATGAACATGTAATTTTTTTTTAACTACAATGTTTCTTTTTGCCTTGTCTATTTCACCTAAACTTTCAACCAACATTAAAGTTCCGATTATTGCTAATATATACATGTAAGCCAGAGAGATAACTGTATCAATTTTACCAATACCTTTAAAATAAGAAAAAGTGTAAATTCCTAAAGAAGTTCCAATGACACCTCCAATTACAATCATTAAACCCATTTTATAATCTAAAGTATTTTTTAAATAATACGTGGTAGATCCAGAAACTGAGGTAGCTAAGATATTATTTGCTTCATTAGCAACTGCATATGCAGGAGGTATTCCTAAAAAAATTAAAAAAGGTGTCATCAAAAACCCACCACCAACACCAAATAAACCTGAAAGTACTCCAACAATAGCACTTAATAAAAGTATCTCGATAGGGTTAACAATAACTTGAGCTATCGGTAAAAATACTTCCATAAAAAATTTAAAAGTTGTTTAAAAACAACTTAGTTAAAAGTGATAAAAGTTCCAACTAAAATTACTCCCCAGTATGCTGTTAAGCTCGCTATAATTCCTGCTTTAATAAATATGGTTTTAAAATTTGAGAGTTTATTAATAATTTTTACGTTAGAAAGTAACATTAAATCCTCATTACACCCACAACGAAATTTGTCAAACAATTATTTCAAGCTAAGTAATTTTTTTTCTTAATAGATCGTAGCTCCGAAAACTTTAACCGTATCGTCCTCGACCCCTAAGACCAGCCTCCCAAGAAACTCTCCTGGTATCTCTTTATTTGTTTGTTTAATCAGAACGGTTATGTGATCTCCTCTTCTAAGGCAACCGAAAGGTTCAAAAGTCTCTTTAAGATTAGTGATTAGCTTATTATTGGCCCACTGTTTTCCAAGCTCTACCTCGTTAGCGCCAAAAAGCATTTGAGTAGAGAAATCTCTAGTAAACCCACCATAATCTTTGAGATTAGATGATTTAACCAAATTATACCAAATAGGTTTGGCTAATTCGTATATTTCATCATCTGATTTAGATAAAATATCCATGTGATTTAATTAAATTATCTACTAAGAAGCTTTTTTCTTCTCGTTCTCATCCACTATATGGTAGACAGGAACTTTCTCCATACTAAATTTACCAGTCTTAGGGTCTCTTCTAGAAACTGTTAGACAATGCCAATTTTCATCATCAAGTTTCATATGATCACCTCTGTAATAGTAGCCTGGCCATCTAGTCTCTTCCCTAAATAATGTATGTTCTGTTACACACTGAGAAGTCAAAGCTCTGTGTTTTAATTCCCAAGCTCTCATAAGCTGGTGATAATCTTCAGCTCCAACATGCTCTAAGTCTTCTTGTAACCAATCTAATAACTCAAGACCTCTTTTCAGCATATTACCATTAGTCATGTAATTTGAGGTAATTCCACCAACATATTCATCCATTATTTTCTGTAATCTTTGAAGACCTTGAATTGGAGATATATAGCTAGGAGAAACTGTTCCACCAGTAATCTCATTTCTAGCAACTGTATAGTTTTCTAGTGGTTTATAAACTGCAGTTTTGAAATCCTCACATTGTTTATCTGAAACTTTAACGCCTTCTGCTTTTTTGTCTTCAATATATTTAACTGCAGCTTTTGCAGCTAATCTACCTTCTGTGAAAGATCCAGATGAAAACTTATGGGCACTTCCACCAACTGTATCACCTGCACCAAATAAACCATCAATAGTTAGCATTCTGTTATAGCCCCAGAAATATTCTGGTGGTGATAAATCCTCAGGGCCACTGACCCATGCACCAGAACAAGTAGCATGTGAACCCATTACATACGGTTCAGATGTAGTTAGCTCTGGATTTGTATACTTTGGATCAATATTTTGAGATGCCCAAACAACAGCCTGACCAACTGTCATTCCTAAGAAATTTTCCCAACCCACTGTTTCTAAATGTGGGTCTTGGAAAGCCTCAGTAGTTACCATATGAATTGGTCCACCACCTGCAGCTACTTCTTGAATAAATGCATGGTTTCTTAAACAAGTTGGTGTTGGATGATGATCAATATACTCTCCAACTAACTCTTTAGTTTGATCATACCATTTTTTCTCATAGTTTTCGCCATTAGCATTTTGTGTATATGTTTTTAAATGAAGAAAATAAGCTCCAACTGGACCGTAACCATCTTTAAATCTACATAATACAATTCTATTTTCCATTTGAGTCATCTTCGCACCTGCTGCAATAGGTAATGCATATGCAGATCCATTACTCCATGGTGCATACCAGGTTCTACCCATTCCTTCTCCAACCGCTCTTGGTTTAAAGATATGTGAAGCTCCACCAGCAGCAACTATTACCGCTTTTGCTCTAAAAACATGGAAATCACCTGTTCTCATGTTAAATCCTACTGCTCCACCAATTCTATTTTCTTGAGCCTCATCCATTAAAAGATGAGTTATCATTATTCTATTATAAATTTTATCTGCAGATTTTTTTGCAGCTTCTGCAACAATCGGTTTATAACTTTCACCGTGGATCATAATCTGCCATTTACCCTCTCTTAGGTATCTTCCAGTTTCTTCATTCTTCATCATAGGCAGACCCCATTCATCAAACATATGTACTGTAGAGTCTACGTGACGAGCCATGTCATAACCTAAATCTTCTCTTACCATTCCCATTAAATCATTTCTTGCATATCTAACGTGATCTTCTGGTTGGTTTTCACCCCATTGCATTCCCATGTAGCAGTTAATTGCATAAAGTCCTTGAGCAACAGCTCCACTTCTATCAATGTTAGCTTTTTCAACACAAACAATTTTCATGTCTCTACCCCAGTGTCTTGCTTCAAAGGTAGCACCCGTACCAGCCATACCTCCACCGACAACTAATATATCGCAATCTTCGTAATGAGTTTTATGACTAGCCATTAATAGTAAACTCCTTTTTTGAACGACTCTTTTGGAACACTCGGAAGCTCTCCATCTATGTTTAATCCTTCTGGTTCAGTGTATAATCTTTGTGAATTTATCTCACCTTGATTAGGTTTATCCCCATCAGCTAATTTAGGAATAAATTTTCCCCAAGGCTTAGTTGTTATTGGAGATACAAAATTTTTTTCAGTTCCATTTCTGAATTTAATTTTCCAAGAGATTGTTCCTTTTTCTTCTTCCCTTCTTACTCTAACGCTATGTCCCATTGGAGCAAAGTCTGCATATCCTCTAACATCAATAGCGTGATTAGGACAAGCTTTGACACAAGAATAACATTCCCAACAAAAGTTAGGTTCTATATTTTTTGCACGTCTAATGTTTTCATCAATGTGCATTATATCTGATGGGCAAATATCTACGCAATGACCACAGCCATCACATCTTGTCATATATACAAATGTTGACATATTATTCTCTCTCCTTTTTAAATTTTATCATAATTAATAATGTTTAGGTTGTTCTCTTTTAATACCCAAACCAAATTGTTCAGGTGCATCTGCAGGTGGTGGTAAATTATCTCTTGAACCATCTGCTTCAGCTAAATTCTTTTGTATTGCTGCCCCAGGTTTATAAAACATATGTGCAAACTTAGACCAATAAACTCCTCCAAATAAAACTAGGTTTGAAACTACAAATAATACTAAAAATAGAGTTGCATCCCATCTTCCTTCTAAATTTAAACCTTGAAGATATGACCAAATAAATCCAGTTAAGGAAGTTGCAATCAGAGCTAATACAAATAAATCTGCTTTAATAATTCTGTACCAAGGTTGCGCTTCAGAATAAACATCAACTCTTAAAAAGAACCAAAACCATGATCCGCCCAGGATCGTCATCAAAGCGCCAATATGCCAGATCATTGGCCAAATGGTTGGTGTTTCTGCATTTGCTGATGAATAACAAAATATCATCACAACAGAGCCAACCCAAAACAATATAGTACCGTACATACCAAGAACATGCGCCACTCTTCTTTTGCCCGCCCCTAGTTCTGATGTAGTTCCGATGTCATATGCTATTGTTTTTGAAACAACTGCAATTCTTTCACCAGTCGACAGTTCTTTGGTCGCATTTTTTTTTGCTTTCTTGGCGTTTTCAAAAAAGTATTTCACATTCTTTTTATGAATTATGTCTAAAAGAGTGCCTGCAACAATTAATAAAACCATTAACACTACAAAACCTTGCATAACTATAGATGGAACTGTTTCAGCTAGAATTGAAAAAGGATTTGTTGCAAACATTTATAATACCCTTGTAAAATAAAATTGAATTAATTTAAGGTTTTCTATTCTAGAAACTTATAGAGTTCAACCAAAAGTATTGGTCAATTTGTCTTTGATAACAACTCAGGGTTTACGTATGTAATGCTGTTTGTTTGGTATAACGCCTCTAACTCCGCCCTGGGGTTTTTTAACATCCCCTTTTCTTCTGGGAATCAAATGTATATGGCAATGCATTATTGTTTGACCTGCAATTTTTCCAGCATTCATTCCAATATTAAAACCTAGTACCTCATTATCTTTATTTAAAATTAATTTTCTCATTTCTGAAATTAAAGAGTTGCAAGCATTAATTTCGGCTTGATAAAGACCAAAGTAATCTTTCACATGTCTTTTAGGTATTATCAGACAATGATATTTAGATACTGGATATGAGTCGAATGTAGCGTAAGCCAATTCATTCTCAATATATTTATCTTTTTGTTTTATGTTGCAAAACAAACAATTTTTTTCTCTTTTATTATAACTGTTCTTAATTGTTTTAAAATTAGTTTTACTTTTATTTTTTTTCATTGAGTTGCAGCTATAGCAAAGAGCTTGGAAATTGCTTAAATCATCTTTCCCACCAAGTGACCTTGGAATTATATGATCTACTTCTATTGCTTTGTCGTTATTAGAAATACCACAAGCCTCACACCTGCTCTTCGCTCTTTCAAGAACTTGCCATCTAATACTACCTGATATGTAGCCTGATGCTTTTGATCTGTGTTCCCAGATTTTGTTTCCTCTAGAATTTATATGATCACGTATTTTTTTATCACATAAATTTTTAATTTCTTCCCTTTCAATATTTGAAAGTTTTGAAAAATTTTTTATTGAATAATTATTTTTATCTTTCACGATCATATCAAGATTTTTTGCAAGTACTTTTCCTGGCATTATTTTTACAATATCTTCGTAGTATTTTAAGGCCCAAGGATCGTAACTAAGAAAATTTTTTGCAATTAGTTTAGATGAAGCTTTGCCGTTATTTTCAATTATAGATTTTAACATTACGGGCTGATAAATATGTTGCATCTTCATTTTCTTTAAAATGTAATTTTTTAAAATTTGGAAAGACATATTTTTAGTTAAGTTTCTTATATATATTATTCAACCTATTATACATTTTTAAATTTTTTCTCTTCCATTTTAGTTCTTTTATTTTTGAAACTGATGTTACTCCTTTGCCGGATCCGATAAGTATTATTTCATCATAATCATTAATTGATTTAATAGAAATATCTTTAAAATTAATTTTAATTTTCTTGCTTATAAATTTAAGTGTATTTCCAAAATAACAATTTTTTTTAGGTGAAAAAATCTTTCCATTTTTCACAAAAACTAAATTTGAAGTACCAGTTTCTAAAATTTTATCATTTGCGACTAGAGCAATATCAAATTTAGTTGAATCAACTTTGCTTAATTTTGCTAATATTTTTTTATAATAAAGATTTTTGTAATTTGGTTCTACACGTTTATATTTAAACAATAAGAGATTAAAATTACTTTTTGGTTTTGGTCTTTTTCTAATTGAGACTGATATCAGTTTTTTATTTAACGCTATACGAAATAAATTATCAGGACCTTTGTATATAGTGTTTTTGTTAATTAAATATTTAATTATGTTTTTTAAATTTTTTTTTCTTATTCCATATTTTTTTGTAGATTTTATTAAGTTCTCTAAATGTGGTTTTAAAAGTATTAGCTTAGGAGGTTTTCCAACCATTCGCATTGTGGTGAATACACCTCTAGATCCCCAAAGATCCTTGAAAGTAACTTCTTTAAGATTGCTAAGCTGATAAGATTTTTTTAATAATAGTGTTGCCATTTTCTGTTAAAAAAGATTCTGGATGAAATTGAAATCCATAAATTTTATTTTGATTGTCCTCAAGGCCCATAGGTATTTTTGTTTTACTACATCTCATGGTTATTTTAATTGAATTCGATTTAAATGGCTCCATTAATTTTAATGAATGATATCTTCCAACTTTAAACTGTTGATTGTTTTTAAAAATTTTACTTTGATTATTTGTTTTTATTTTGGATTGAAAACCATGATAAATTTTTTTTTGCTGTATTATTTTGCCTCCTTCATTATGTAAAATCATTTGATAACCAAGACAAATGCCAATAATTTTTTTCCTTCCTTTGTATTTTTTATAAATATTTGAAGTAGTAGGATAATCCTTTGGTGATCCAGGTCCTGGTGATAAAACGATCACATCACTTTTATCAAGTAATTTGTTATTTAGCTCATAATAATTTGAACAAAAAACTTTATCAAATTTTGCAAATTGATGAACAACATTCCAAGTAAAAGAATCTTGATGATCTATAATGTAAATCATTTAAATAACTCCAATAAAGATTTTGCTTTAATATAATTTTCATTAAATTCTTTCTTAGGGGAACTATCTAATACTACTCCAGACGCAGCAGAGATCTCTGATTGATTTTTATAATTTAATATAGATCTAATTATAATATTAAACTTCATATCTTGATTAAATTTAATAAGTCCAAAACTTCCTGTAAAAATATTTCTACTTTCTTTTTCTTGATTGTTTAAAAGTTCTAATGTTCTTATCTTGGGACAGCCAATTACGGATCCTCCCGGCATCATTGCCTTAATGATATCAATCAATTTTGTATTTTTTTTTAATATTCCACCAATTGAAGTCACATAATGAAAAAGGTGCTTGTATTCCTCTACATATTTTTTTTTGAGTATTTTGACACTTCCGGGTTTACAAATTTTAGATAAATCGCTTCTTTCCATATCAACTATCATGTTGTGTTCTTTAGTTTCTTTTTCGTTATTTTTAAAATATTTTAGAGCTATATTTTTATTGGATAGTATTT
>CACFEM010000001.1 GCA_902565325.1 uncultured Pelagibacteraceae bacterium | reverse complement strand
AGATGCTGGAAAATTATCTGCGAGTTGGCATCAATACAAACTTCAAGAAGAGCTTAGAAATTTAGCAAAAAAATATAAAATAGATCTTGTTTTCTTCCACGGTAGAGGTGGATCTCCAGGAAGAGGAGGTGGTCCAATCCAGGCTACTTTAAAATCACAACCTTCTGGAACAGTTAATGGAAAAATTAGAATTACTGATCAAGGAGAGGTAATTCAACAGAAATACGGTTACAAACCTTTAGCTGAGTATAATTTATGCAGCTATATAGGTGCTGTAATGGATGCTTCTTTAAATCCTCCACCAAGATCAAAAACTAATTGGCGTGAATTAATTCAAAAAATGTCAGAAATTTCTACATCTTCATATAGAAAATATCTAAATCAAAGTGAGGATTTTATTCGTTATTTCAAAACAGTTACTCCACATAAATCACTTGGAAAGCTTGCAATTGGATCAAGACCAACCAAAAGAAAGAATGTTGATAATATTCAAAGTTTAAGAGCTATTCCTTGGGTATTTGCTTGGACACAAATTAGATTAATGTTACCTGCTTGGCTTGGTACAACTGAAGCATTGAGATATGGTTCAATCAAAAAGTTTAAAAGAACATTGACTGACATGGAAAGAAATTGGCCATACTTTGTATCAACTATGGATATTTTAGACATGGTAATTTCCAAGGTAGATCCGGAAATATCAGTTATTTATGAAAATAATTTAGCTGACGCCTCATTAAAGAGAATTGGCAAAAAATTAAGATTTCAATTTGAGGCACTGGTCAAATTGCATAATAAAATCACTCCAAAAGAAGTGGTAAAAGAGAGAAAAGAATTTAGAAAAGCTTTATTTGTAAGAAATAACTATACAGAGATGTTAAATATACTTCAGGCAAATGTAATGAACAAACTAACAAATAAAAAATATAAAAATTTAGAAAAAAAATTTCTTGAAGATGCTTTAATGACATCGATCGCAGGTATTTCTGCAGCAATGAAAAATACTGGATAAATGTTTGAATACTTAATTGCTTTTGGAGCAGGACTTGTAAGTTTTTTGTCTCCATGTGTTCTACCTTTAATACCAGGATATATTTCTTATATCTCTGGCCAATCTTTACAAGAAATTTTAAATCAAAAAAAAATTAATTTTTTTCCATTAATTTTATTTTGTTTAGGGTTCTCAACTGTATTTGTTCTTTTAGGTGCATCAGCATCTTTTTTGGGACAGGCATTATTACAAAATTCAGAAGTGTTAAGAATTTCAGCAGGAATAGTAATCATAATTTTTTCTCTTCAATTAATTGGAATTATCAATATTCCATATTTAAATTTTGAAAAAAGATTTGATGCAAAAGAATCAAGAAATATTCTTTTTCCATATGTTATAGGTGTTGCTTTTGGTTTTGGCTGGACACCATGCATCGGTCCAATTTTAGGTTCAATTTTAGCTTTAGCATCTATTGAAGAAACTTTATCAAGAGCTGTAATCTTGTTAATTTCTTATTCATTAGGTCTTGCTATTCCTTTTGTTTTGTCTGGATACTTAATTCAAAGGTTCTTATTATTTTCTAAAAATTTTAAGAAAAATATAAATTTAATTTCAAAAATTGGTGGAATAACTCTTTTAATTACAGGTATTTTAATTTTAACCAATCAATTACAAGCAATAGGATTTTATATAATTGAAATCTTTCCATTTATGCAAAAATTCGGATAAAAAGTATTAATGAAGATTTATCAAATAGATTCCAGTGCTAGAAAAAAAGGTTCTACCTCAAGAGCTTTAGCAAAAAAACTTTTAGATAAAATTAAAAAACCAGAAGATGAAGTAATTTATAGAGATTTAGATGATGAGATGCTTTTTGTAAGTGGACTTACAGAGTCTGGAATGAACATAGATGAAAAAGATCAAACAGAAGAACATAAGAAAATGTTTGAGCTTTCTGACAAGCTTGTAAAAGAATTAAAAGAGAGTGATGTCATAATAATTTCAGCACCAATTTATAATTATGGACCTCCAGCAACTCTTAAAGCTTGGTCAGATTTAGCCGCAAGAATAGGGGAAACCTTTAAATTTAAACCTAATGGTAGAAGAGAAGGGTTATTAAAAAATAAAAAAGCATATCTTGTAATCACTTCTGGTGGAACAAAACTAAATAGCTCAGAAGATTTTTTAACGCCTTGGTTAAAATTTATTTTAAATTTTTTTGGAATTGAAAAAGTTGAAGTTATAAGTGCTGATCAAATGGCTCTAGATTATGAAAAATCTATCAGAGATGCTGAAGCTCAAATAGAAAATATTTCTATAGATTAAACTTTCTTTTTAAGTGTCTTAATTTTCCTTCGGTGCTATCGTAATCAATATAACAACCTTGTAAAAATCTTTCTCCTTCATTAGCATCATAAACTGTTCGTCCATGAAGTAATCTATGATTATCCATCATCATTAAATCTTTTGGAGCAAGTTTAAATTCTATTCTATATTTATCTGAATTGTACATTTCAGACAATTTTTTTCTTGCTTGATAGTATAAATCTAATTCTTCTTTATCTAAGATTGGAACAAAATCTAATCTTGGACTAAATCTTACTTGTTTAAAATTTTTATACTCATCTAATTCAATTAAAGGACATAAAGATTCTAAAATTACTTCTTTATCAATAAACTTAAATCTTACTTTTACTTCTGTTAAGATTTTATAATAATCAGGATAACTTTTCTTTAAATCTTCAGTAACAGTATATCCATCAACCAATGTAGAATATCCTCCTGAAACTTTACTTTCGATACAATGTAAAAGTTGGATGCATGGAACTGGGTTTCGATATGGATTATCTGTGTGCGGTGCAAGAGCTAAAGAAGTATATGCAAGATCATTAGGATCAGGTTTTGATTTAACATCAAAATATTCCCCAAAGTTAGTACGCCTTACACTGCCAATTGAGTTTGCAAACTCAACAATATAATTTTTAGTTGTTGGTATATTTTTAATTACAACAAATCCAAACTTATAAAAAGAAACAAGCAAGTCATGCATTTCTTTACTTTCATAAAAATTATCTTGGTATTCAAAATTTTTAATATTATTTAAACTAGAATCCCATTTAGTTTTTTCAATAGATCTAATTACAATATCTTCTTTAGAAAATTCAGAAGCAATTTTATCAATTTCAAGTTTTGAATTAACGCCATCATTAAAATTAACCTCTAGGTATTTTTCACTAAGGTTTACTTTATTTATTGAAACATCGTTATTCAAGAATGTAGGATCAAAAAGTCTTTGCTGAGTTCCTTTATCTAAATATTCTTCACCATTTACTCTTTCTCGTAACCAGAATGGGTGAATTTCTTTTTTTTCAGACCCATTATTAAAATAAACCTTATTTTCAATCAGCTCAATTTTCATAATAGTAAGCTAAGGATTATTTAAAATTTAACTTTAATCAACATAAATTAAATAGTAAGAGTTCATTGTGAAAAAATTTGATAATAAAAAATATCCAATATATGCAAGCTTTTTAAATCAACTTGCTAAAGATTTAACTAAGTTTTATTACGCTAAGTTAGATAAGCCATTTAAGATAACCAATAAGATGAAAGGCAAAGGTTATGATCCTGTAACATCATCAGACAAAGCATTTGAAAAATTCATAAGATCAAAAATTTCAAAAAAATTCCCAAATCATCAAATTATAGGGGAAGAATATGGTCACAAAAATACAAAGAGTGAGTTTTCATGGGTGATTGATCCAATAGATGGAACTAGATCATACGTTGTAGGTAATCCTAGTTGGAGCAATCTCATTTCATTAAATTATAATGGAGAACCAATTTTAGGATTAGCAAATTTTCCTAAAATGCGAAAATATTATTTAAATGTGAATAAAAATTCTGCATATGTTTTTGAAAATAATAAAAAAAGAAAACTTAAAGTTAACTCAAAATTGAATTTTACGAATGCAAAATTAGCTGCTGCTTTTCATAATCAATTAACTTTAAAGCAACAATCAAAAATTCAAAAATTTATTAAAAGAATGCAATTTCCATGTTTTGATGCATTGACTTATTGTCAATTAGCAGAAGGTAGACTTGAAATGGTTGCACAATGTGCAAATAAGATTTGGGATATTCACCCGATTATGCCAATCGTGAGAGCAGCAGGAGCAATAGTAACGACTTGGGGAAACAAAAACCCTGTTGTTGGAGGAAATATTATTGTTTCAAATAATAAAGCCAATCATAAAAAAATTTTAAAATTATTAAAACCATTAGCTGAATGATACCAGAAAGAGCACAAGTAATTTTAGATTTCTGGTTTAAAGAAACTCCGTCTGAAATGCGTTTCAAAAAAGATGAAAAGTTTGATCAAAAAATTAAAGATAATTTTTTAAAAGATTATGAACTTGCCTGTCAAAATGAATATGATGATTGGCAAGATAACCCCATGAGTTGCCTGGCGTTAGTAATTTTATTTGATCAGTTTTCAAGAAACATGTTTAGAAACGACAAAAAAGCTTTTGCTCAAGATCAAAAAACTAGATTGATTGTAAATGATGCAGTTTATTCAGGTTATTTAGAAGCAATGAATGTAAATCAAAGATTTTTTATGTTGTTACCATTAATTCATAGTGAAGAGGTTAGTGATCATGAAATGGCATATTACTTATTAAACAAATATTTAAGAGAACACGAAGGATACAATGAAATAAAAAAATTTTGGCAAGATCATACAAAAGCAATCAGACAATTTCATAGATATCCTCATAGAAATGAAATTTTAGGAAGAGAATCCACTGAAGAAGAAATAGAATTCTTAAAAGGTCCAAATTCTTCTTGGTAAAATGAATTTAGAATTTATTTTCAAAGTTATAGATAAAGATGAGTGGCAAAAGGCCAAACAATCTGGAACTTATGGTGGATCAGAAAAAGATCTTAAAGATGGATATATTCACTTTTCAGAAGAGGATCAGGTAGAGGAAACTTTAAATAAACATTACCCCAAAAAAGAAAATCTAGTCTTATTAAGAGTAAATGCTTTTAAGCTTGAACATTTATTGTGGGAACAGGCATCAAATGGAGATATGTATCCTCATTTATATTCACCTTTAGATACCAGCAATGTTGTTAATGAATATGAGTTACCATTGAATGAAGATGGAAGACATGAGCTTCCAGAGATTTTAAAAAAATATCAGTTTAGTCGTCCTAGATAATTAACCATTATTACTCCAATAATGATTAAGATAATTCCAATTATTCCATATAGATTAGGAACTTGGTTAAATTTTAATACTGCAAAAAGTACAACACCAGTAACAGTTAGCCCGCTATATGTTGCGTAAGCAAAACCAACAGGAAGAGCGTGCATCGCTTTTGCTATTGAAAACATCGTAATACACATAAATAAGATACATAAAACCGACGGTGTTAGCTTGGTAAAACCTTCTGAAATTTTAGCTAAACTATTTGATGCAATACCAAAAGAAATCCCAATAGCTAAAAATAAATATCCAAATAAAGGTTTCATGATTATTCTTTTGATGCAATTTTATTAACCAAAGGTCTCATTATAGGAGCCATTATAAAGGCAGCAATTAATGCAACTGGAAATGCAAACATCCAAGAATAAAACCATCTACTTATAAAGCCATCTGTAACTCCAGTGTTTACAGCAACTACAACTCCACTCATAATCACACTCATGCCAAAGGACATAAAAATCATGAATAAAGGTTGAGCGTATTTTTTATTAATCATATTAATTATTACCTAACAGGTTAACCATTAAAACACCAACAATAATAAAAGCTAAACCAATAAATGAATATAAATTGGGTACTTGATTAAATCTAATTATACCCACAACTACAGTTGCTATAATTGTTAAGCCTGCAAAGGAAGCATAAGTAATTCCCATTGGAATATTTTTCATTACTAATGAAAGAGTGTACATACATAATACAATTGTAATAGCAGTGATTATGCTTGGAATTAGAAGAGTAAATCCTTCAGCACTTTTAGCAAAACTATTTGAGGTAACACCCAAAAAAACTGCAATGCCTAAAAATAAATATGAAGTTGTAAGACTCATTGAGAGATTTTAAATGAATTTAAGGAGAATATATAGAATTATTTAAGAGACCATTTAATAGCATCTTCCATTCTGTCATCTCCCCAAAAGAGTTCATTTTTTACAATAAAAGATGGGCTACCAAATATTTTATTTTCACGAGCCAAGTTTGTGTTTTCATTATATTTTGTTTCTATATCAGATGATTTTGCTTCAGAAATTATTTTATCTTTATCTAAGCTTAATTCTGAGCAAACTTCAGAAATACTTGGTTCAATTGCTGGTTCTTTACCTTCCTGAAACCATTTTTTATAAGTAAGAATAACAAATTTTTCTCCCCAACCTTTTTCAAAACCAAGAATTGCAATTTGGTTAGCTAAATCAAATTCTGATAATGGATAGGGTACAGGTGTTTTAGCAAAGAAACCATAACCCTCAGCTCTTCTTTGAATGTCTCTCCACATATAATTAACTTTATTCATTTTATCTTTTGGAAATGGGATATTATTCATCTCTTTCATGATTGCTCTTACTGAAAAAGGTTTCCAGTTAAATTTTACTTGATGTTGTTTTTCAACATCAAGTATTCTAGTTACGGATAAATAGGTGTAAGTACTCCCTATCGAAAAATAAAAATCAATTTCACTCACTTATTTTGGCATTGGTGTAGCACCAGTTTCTAAACTGACAATTTTTCCATTGTCGTATTTATAAACTGCCATTACAGCCTCTACATTACCATCATTAAATGTTACAAACGCATGATGAATACCGACTTCGTCATTTTCATAAACAATTCTAACCTTATCTTGATTAATATCACCACTCATCGCCCATTTGATAACATCACTTTTGGTTAAAACATTTCCTGACTTGTGCATTGTGAATTTAAAATCGTCATGCAAAAGTTCATTCATTGCAGCTTCATCTTTATTTTTTAATGCAGCACTATATTTCTCTAATATAGACATGTTATTCCTTTCTATTTAACCTTAGTTAAATCATATATTGAGTAACTGTCCAACACTTCATCCATGATTGGTTTTGATACCTCAGTACCTTCTATAAACTTATGAAGTGCAGCTTCATCAGTACAAAATATTTTAAACATTACAGTACTTTTATCTGGAGTTACAGTTCCAATTGTTTTTTCAACCACTGCAACTTTTGCTCTCTCAGCAAGTCCTTCAGGAGATTGCATAAATCCCATGAATTTTTCAAAAGTACCCTCTTTTAACTTTGCTACTACTAACATTTCTTTTTCCATTTTTTTCTCCTTTCTTTGTTAATATAGAGTTTGAACTACCTTTTTAACTCTATCTTCTCCATTAGGTATTGTTGAATTTACAAAGTCATGACATGCATTAGTTTTAGACTCATCAAATTTAGAGCCATAATGCTTATCCACAGCTTTGTTTACGCCTTCATCCCATTCCTTTTCAGGAATTCCTACTTCTAAAGCATAAGCTTTTAAAACTTTTACAGATGCCATAGATTTTTCTTTCATACTATATTCAAATGTTTCCCCTGAAGGTAAGAAGTAGTTCGCCATATAGATTCCACTACATTCCCATGCTCTATTCTTGTCGCTATCAGACATGCCTGCATAAGTTGAGGTAGCAAAAAATAAAGTGCTTATTAATATAATTATTTTTTTCATTTGTTATCTCCTATTAATTTACTTTTTTAAAGTATAAGTTCCTTGTAGATAATTCGTTGAATGAACTTTACCTTCTTGGGCTGTTTTAATTTGGGTATAGCCGGTAGTACCACTACATTCGATACCTTCATATCTACCTGTACCACTGATACATTTAAATGTACCCTCCATAGAGTAACCTAATTTAATCTCATAATAGGTTATTGCAGTATCTCCATTAATAAATTTTATAATACAGTGACCCATCTCAAATCCTTTTCCAGGAATCGATCCAGCACCAACACAATAATGAGATGAATTATCTCCAAATGTAGTACCACCTACTGCCATCATACCTACCAAACCATCATAAGCAAAAGTCATTGGGTTTCCTTTATCATCAACAATTACTTTAGCATCACCAACAAAAAATCCTTTAAGATCTATTTTTCCACTATGACCATCTGCAAATGAAAGAGATGACATTAATGTAAATACTAATGCTAATATTAATCTTTTCATAATTTACCTTTCTAAATAGTTAAACCGTAACTTAATACTGTTACATTTTTATGAATGAGTCTCATGCGTTCATATCGCGCGTCAGATATGCAATTTTTATCAATAAGAAATGCTGTTTTTAGCTATTTAATTTGATTTTAATTTTTGATAACGTTTAATTATGATCGAAAAGTTTAATGGAATATTTTATTTAATCGTTTTTCTTGTTCATTTCATAATTTTTGCTGCTTATGCATATCAGACTGTTTTTGCTACAAAGAAATTTTTAGACAAATTTGGTATGGACGATTCAGGCGCTATAATGACAAGATTTTTCGGATCATTATTTATTGGAGCTGTAGCTATGGCTATATGGGTTGGGTTCATAAGACCTGATGGGCTCCAAGGAACATGGGCTTTTTTTAATTTAGTATTTCTACAAAACCTTTCAGCTTTTTGTGTGGGAATTTATACAATTAAAATAAATAAGTTAGGTCATACTCCACAAACATCTATTGAAGGTGTTATTACACCAGGAATTTTAACTTTATTGAGTGCAATACTTTGTTACGGATTAGCTGATAAAATTTATATCTAAAACCAATTAGGTACTGGCAAACCTTTTTCTTCTAAGAATTTTTTATTAAACATTTTAGTTGCGTACTTATCACTTCTATCACAAAGAATTGTTACAATAGTTTTACCGGGCCCTAATTCTTTACCCATTCTTATTGCGCCAGCGATATTGATACCGCAACTAGTACCTAAGCTTAAGCCTTCATTTTGAATTAAATCATAGAGTATAGGCAGTGCCTCATGATCATCTATAGAGTATGCATCATCAATCTTAGCCTCACCAAAGTTAGCTGTTACTCTGCTTGAACCAATTCCTTCAGTAATTGATCCTCCTTCTGACTTTAGTTCACCATTTTTAATGTAATTATAAAGAGCTGATCCCTTTGGATCAGATAAGTAAATTTTAATATTTTTGTTTTTTTCTTTAAGAGCATTACTGACACCAGAAATTGTTCCTCCAGTTCCAGAAGAACATACAAAGCCATCAACTTTACCTTCAGTTTGTTCCCATATTTCTTGTCCTGTACCTTCGTAATGACCTTTGGCATTTGCTGTGTTATCAAACTGATTAGCCCAAATCACACCGTTATTGTTTGTTGGTCTTAATTCATCTGCAAGTCTCGCTGCCACTTTAACAAAATTGTTATCATCTTTATAAGGTTTAGGTGGCACTAATCTTAATTCAGCTCCAAGATTTCTAAGTAAATCTTTTTTTTCTTGAGTTTGGTTATCGTTCATTACGATGATTGTTTTATAACCTAAGGAATTTCCTAATAGACCTAAACCAATCCCAGTGTTACCAGCTGTTCCTTCAACAACTATTCCACCTTTAGCAATTAATTTTTTTTCTTGAGCATCTTTAATTAAAGCAAGGGCAGCTCTATCTTTGACTGATCCTCCTGGATTTAAAAATTCTGCTTTTCCATAAATATTACATCCAGTGATTTCTGAAGCAGCCCTTAGTTTAATTAATGGAGTATTTCCTATTCCTGAAATAAAATCGTTTTGTGTATTATTCATTATCTGATTTTTTATCACTGTCAGGTGTAATACCATAAGGTTTAAATTCACTATCAGCTATTCCAACACTTCTTGCTGGAATTCCAACCATCACAGCATTTTCTGCAACATCTTTAGTGATTACTGCATTAGCTCCAATTCTTGCACCTCTACCAACTACTACGGGTCCTAACACTTGTGCACCTGAACCAATTACAACATCCTCTTTTATAGTAGGATGTCTTTTAGTATTACGTTGATCATTGGAATTTATACTTGGAGCAATACCACCTAATGTAACCATGTGATAAATAGTTACGTTATCACCAATCTCAGATGTTTCTCCAATCACTACTCCCATTCCATGATCTATAAATAAATTTTTTCCAATTTTTGCATTTGGATGAATTTCAATACCTGTTAAGAATCTTGAAAATTGAGAAATGATTCTTGCAATCAAATGAAATTTAGCAGTACTAAAAAAGTTTGCTATTCTATGAAAGAATACTGCTTTGACACCAGGATAAGTTAAAACCAAACTTAGTTTAGACTTAGCAGCTGGATCTCTATCAATTATTGATTGTAAAAAATCACTCATATTTCCTTAAAAATTTGTCGCGGTTGATAAAAAAAATTACATGCTTTATATAGTGATTAAATACGCAATTTAAAGAGGGTTGAAATGTATAAGAATACTAATTGTTTTCATTTAGCTATTCCTTGTGGTGATTTAGAGGTTGCTAAGAAGTTTTATAGTGAAACTTTAGGATGTCGGTTAGATAACTCTGCTCAGGAATGGGCTGATGTAGATTTTTGGGGCAATGAATTAACTTTGCATAAAAGCGAACATAAATTAGACAATGAGAGACATGATGTAGACATGGGAAATGTTTCTGTCCCTCATTTTGGTGTTCATTTATCCAGAAAAGACTTTGATGCTTTAAAACAAAGATTAAAAGATAGTGGAACTAAGTATTACGATGAACCTTATTTGAGATTTAAAGGAACAAAATACGAGCAAGAAACTTTCTTCGTTAAAGACCCAAACGAAAATATTCTAGAAATCAAAACATTAACAGCAAATCCAGAGTAAACTTAAAGCCTAATGGAATACCTGGTATTAGGCTTCTTTACTGGGATTAGCTTAATCTTAGCTATAGGTGCCCAGAATATTTTTGTTATTGAGCAAGGTTTAAAAAAACAACACATATTTATTGTTTGCTTAATATGCTCAATATCAGATTTGATATTAATTTTTTTGGGTATTTTTCTTTTCCATTATTTTAATCAATATTTTAACTCTTTAATTGAATTAATTTTAAATTTATTTTTAATTTTATTTTTACTTCACTTTATTTTTAAAAAAATAAAATCTCATTATTCTGATATTAATTTTAGCACTGAGCCAAATAATATTTCAAAATTAAATATTGTATTTAAAACTTTAGGATTTACATATTTAAATCCACATGTTTATTCTGATACAGTTTTTTTTCTTGGAAATTTTTCAAAAAATTATTTACTTAACCAAAAAATTTTATTTGGGATAGGTGCGTCTATAGCATCATTTTTATTTTTTTTTATATTAGGATATTTATCTAATTATTTATCAAAGTATGCTAATAGTAAAAAAATTTGGAAAGTAATTAATATTTTTATTATATGTTTTATGTCTATTTTAACTTTATTCATTATTAAGGAAATATTATGAGCAATATTTACGTAGATGATTTAGGCGAAGGGTTTCCTTTTGTTTTAGTTCATGGCTATCTAGGCTCATCTGAAATGTGGACTTTTCAAAAAGAATTTTTTTCAAAAGATTATCGTGTGATTACTCCAGCTCTCCCAGGATTTGGAGAAAGTTATAACGTAAAATCTTTAGATTCTATTAATAAAATGGCTAAAGAAATTATAAATATATTAGATCAAAAAAAGATAGATAAATTCAATTTAATTGGTCATTCAATGGGGGGAATGATTGTTCAAGAAATTACAAAATTGATTGGGAATAGAGTTAATAAATTAATTTGTTTTGCAACAGGATCTATTGGAGATATCCCGGGAAGATTTGAGACTATGGATGAAACAAGGAAAAAACTTAAAAAAGAAGGTACACAACTCTCTTTTTCTAGAGTACCTCTTAAGTGGTTTGTAAAAGGTGTTAAGGATAAAAATTATTTCCTTTGTGAAAATGCTGTTAAAAATGTTTCATTAGAAGCTGCTGATAATGCATTACTAGCAATGAAAAATTGGAGAGGTAAAGAAAATTTAAAAAATATAAAAAATGAAACTCTTATAATATGGGGTGATAAAGATACTTCATATAATTTTGATCAAGTTGATACACTAAATAAAAATATTAAAAATAGCCGTTTAGAAATATTTAAAGACTGTGCTCATAATGTTCACTTAGAACAGCCTGATCAGTTTAATAATTTGGTAAAAGAATTTATCTCAAAATAATATTTTTATTAAGCTGATAAACTTTTTTATAAGCTCCAATAAATTTTTTTGAAGAATGAAATTTTCCAGGAAAAATTATACATTTTATTTTAGCTCGCCTAGCTGAATTTAAACTTTCTTGAGAATCCTCAATTGCTACACAATCATTAGCTTTTAGTCTAAGTTTTTTAAGTGCTAGTAAGTATATATCTGGGTTAGGTTTGAATTTTTTTACTAATTTTGCATTTCCTATAAAGTTAAAATCCTTTTTATTAATTGAATTTCTTAAACAATATAAGATTGCATTTATATTGTTTGAAGATGTAGATGAAACAAATGCAATCTTTATATTTTCTTTTTTGCATAAAGAGATTAAATTTTTAACACCTGACCTTAATTTAAGCTGATTTCTTTTAAGATAATTATTAAAGATTTTCGTTTTTAAATTTCTTAAATATACCGAGTTTACTTTAATTTTTTTCATTTTGGCATATTTTGATATTCTATCTTTGCCACCAGATTTATTTAATAAACTTAAATACTCGCGTTTGGTCCAATTCCAATCAAGCCCATATTCTTTGAATGCTTTATTAAATGATTTTCTTTGAATTTCTGAGGTTTCAACAATAGATCCAATAGACCCAAAAAGTAATGCTTTATAATATTTCAACCTTTTACAGCTCCAGCAGTTAAACCACTAATAACCTGTCTTTGGAAAAACATAACAAGCATAAATAAAGGTGCAGTAGCAGATACAACTGCAGAAACTGCCCACATTAAATTTCCTTCATGTTGATTAGTACCTAAATAACTTTGAATTTTTGGAACCATAGTATGATTTTCTTGATTAAGAAGTAACGCTGTTACTGTAAAATCATTATAAGCTAACATTAAACTAAATAGTCCTGCTGTAATTACTCCAGGCCACATCACGGGCATAATGATATGTCTGAAAGCTTGAAAATAAGAACAACCATCAATTAAAGCACTTTCATCAAGTTCTTTAGGAACAGTTTTGAAAAATGAATAAAGCAGCCACAAAGTAAAAGGTTGATTTATAGCAACCAAAACAACAATTGTAGTTGGAAGAATTCCCCAAATCTGCAATTCAAAGAAAGGAAATAGATATCCTGATACTAAAGTTATATGTGGCATAGCTCTAAAAATTAAAGCTGCCATTAAAATCCAAAAAGCATATTTCTCAGTTGATCTTGAAAGAGCGTATGCTCCTAAAGTTCCTAAAAACAAAGAAATACTTACAACAAATACTGTAACTATAATTGTATTTTTTGAAGCTTTCCAAAATTCGCCTTCAGTCCAAGCTTGTGTATAAGCATTGGTTGTAAATTGTCCGCCAGTTTCAATTAAGGTATTAAATGCTGATATTGCATACCACCAATCAGATCTTGAAAAGAAATCAGCTCTTACTTTAAATGATCCCCAAAAAGTCCAAATAAAAGGAAAACAAGCAATCAACAACCAAGTGATTATAAAAATAGTATTAAAAGTTTTTAAACGAGTTGATTTTGTATCTAATCCATAATCCATAATTATCTCGCTGTTTTAAATTCTTTCCAAGTTCTAATTAATACTGGTGCTAGCAGAATAGCTATTCCAATAATTGTCATCATTGAAGTAGCTGCAGCAGAACCAAACAATATCACTTCCTCATTAACTAAATTGTCATAGATTAACCAAGATAAAGATTGTGCACTTCCTTCAGCGCTAAACCCTATAATGGGCTCAAATACTCTAAAGTTATCCATTAAAGAAATCAAAGCAACAAATGTAACTACAGGATAAATATGTGGTAAAACTATATGTTTAATTCTTTGAAATCTTGAGGCTCCATCTATAATTGCAGCTTCAATTGGTTCTTGAGGGACTGTTTGAAGTGCTGCATAAAAAACTACAAAGGCAAAAGGGGAGTGATGCCAAATACCATAAATAATAATTGTTATCCAAGTTAATGTTTTTGATGATTTAAGTGATAAATAAGGATCATTCATCAAATTTTGAATATTTGCTCCAATTATACCTTGTGAATCTATCATCCAAAATAATACTAATGATCCAACCAACGGTGTAACAATCATCGGTAAAATTGTACCAAAGATTAAAGGCCCCCTAATTTTTCTAGCAACTGCATTTAAGCTTAATGCAATAATAAATCCTAAGAGGAGTACATTTGGTGTAACAAATAGGCAATAAGTTAAAGTAAATATTAGAGCTTTATAAAAGGGTAGATTAGTTACCTGGTCTACAAAAGCGCCAAAACTTTCAGTTTCATTCCAAAATTTTTTTATTTCATCAACCGCTAAATGATTTCGATCAGTATAAGTGCCAAAGCCATTAAATTTACCAAGTGGCTTTGCTTCTCTAATTTTCGAGGTTTCTTCGTTATCAACAACAATTGAAACAGTACATCCAAAAGGGTCACATTTTTTAACTTCTTTTACTACTTGATCATGTTGTGCGTAAAAGGATTGAATGCCGGTAGATATAATTGGTAACCCAATAAACAGGATCATTGCTAAGCCTGTTGGTAAAAAAAACCAGAAAAAAGTTTTATTAGGCATTTAAATAATGATTAAGTGGGGAGTAAATCCCCACTTATAAGTTTTAGATTTTATAGAAAGCCTTGTTCTTTAGCTTTACTAATATAAGCAGCTTCAACATCTTTCAATGCTTGTTCAGCTGACTCTTTACCTTGTAAAAACTCAACAATCTCACTTCCTAATGCACCATGCATTAAACCCATTTGCGGTAACATTGGATATGGTTTTGCTCCCATTTTTACAGCTTCGATAACACCAATAGATTTTGGTCCTGGTACAAACCCTTCTACTAACCAAACGGCTTGATCAGCAGCGTCAGCAACCATCTTCTTATTTGATGCTGCATGCGCTAAAGATCTAAATGTTGCTTCAGCATCTGCATCAGGTCTATTTTTTGCAAGTGTGAAACCATCCCACCATAATGTAGCAGCCGGAATATTTCCTCCACCTACAGTAGCAGGTCCAGTTAGTTTTGTTGCTTTAGTAATATTAGGATCACCTTCATCATCTAAAAGTGTTCCTGATCTAGATGCCCATAGTGTCATCAATGCAACATTACCAGACTCCCATTCTACTTTAATTGCTTCACTATCATGAGTTAAGTAATCAGGGTTACTCAATTCAGACAATTTTTTTAACATATTTAAAGTAGCAACACCTTTAGCGTTATTAATATTAGGCTCTGCACTTCCAGATTTAAAGAATTCACCACCGTGACCAATAAACATGTTCACAAATTCTTCTGCTAAATTCCAACCAGCTTTGTATGCAGCTGCGTAAGGATATTGCATTTTACCTGAAGCTCTAATTTTTTCAGATGCTGCAACTACTTCCTCATAAGTTTTTGGAATAGCTATACCAAGGTCTTTCAAAATATCTTCTCTGTAATACAAATGTTGAGTATTAGCCATAAACGCTACAGCCATTACTTTTCCATCGATTGTAATTAATTGAGAATCTTGAATTCCTTTTCCATATTTTTTAACAAGATCATCTAATGGTCTAATTAAATCTTGGTTCATCAAAGGAACAATTGAACTATTAGCTGCAATTCTTGCTGAAAACTCAGATGGATTTGCAGTCAAAGCTGGCACAGCGATTTTATTATGCTCTGATGAGTGAGTCACTTTAAAATCAGCACTTCCTTTACATTGTTTAGAAGTTTCAACGAAAGTTCTTAATGCAGGAAAATCATTTGCCAAAATATTTATTGAACCACTTTTAATGTTACAATCTGCAAATGCAGAAGTTCCAAAAAGCAGAAACAATAAAGTAACTAGTATTTTTCTCATATGTTTTCTCTCTATATTTATTTGTTAAACTATTATTTAAGTATAAAAACTATATCTATTCTAGATGATGAATAAAAGTGATAATTTAAATCACTTTTGACGCAAGTTCCGCTCCGCTCACTAACGACTCCAGCTTTTTATAAACAATATTTTCATCTACATTGCCAAAGCCAGCAAAGGTACTAAACCCACAGTCAGTCCCGGCTAATAATTGTTCAGCATTAATGACTTTAGAAAAGGTTAAAATTCTATTCTTTACAACTTCGGGATGTTCTACAAAATTTGTTGTAGAATCTATTACACCTGGGGCAATTATTTTGTCTTTTGGAATTTTTAAATTTTCAAAAATTTGCCATTCATGAGAATGTCTTGGATTAGATGACTCAATTAGATAAGTCTGTACATTAGCTTTCAATGCAATTGGCATTATCTTTTCTAACGGAATATCATGTAGATGAGGCCCTTCATAATTTCCCCAACAGATATGTAGTCTTATACTAGAGCTGTCGATATTTTTAATAGCATTATTTAGACATTCTATTTGTTTTTCAGCTCTAATTAAAAATTCAGATTCTGATAAATCTTTAAAAGTCATGTGTCTAGCAAGAGCTAAATCTGGACAATCTAACTGAAGTTTTAATCCATTTGAGGTAATTTCTTCATACTCATCTTTCATAAGGTTAGATAAGTTTTCTAAATACTCATCTTCATTTTTATAAAATTTATTTGGTAAAAAAGCTGAAATAACCCCTGGCGAAGCTGCGTTCATGAAACCATCTTTGTGATTATTTTTTTCTAATGCTTGTTTAAAATTATTAATATCTTTTGTTAGGGAAGTTTTATCTTTAATTTTTAATTCACTAGTACAACATGGTCTTGTATAAGTTGGAGTACCACCTGTTCTTGCAATTCTTTCTTTAAAAGAAGGAAAGTCATCTAAATCTTTAGGCGCTTTTCTCTCACTCTCTCCAGAAAATCCATCAATTCTATCCTTAACATAAGTAGCATAACTAATCTTAGACATCTCACCATCGCTAATACAATCAATTCCAACCTCGATTTGTTTTTTAACAATCTTGTTAACATCTTTTTGAACAACCTTATCAAATTGATTAAAATCTATTTGTTCTTTTTGATCTTTCTTAAACAAGAGTTCAGATAATTCATTTGATCTAGGCAAACTACCCACATGTGTTGTTTTAATTTTTGTCATAATTTATTTAATTAAAATTTGTTTCCAAATTGCAACTTCATCAAACAAAACCCACTCTCTTATAACATTTCCATCAACTATTTCTGCATGGTTTATCCCCATTATAAAAATATTTTTATTTGATTTTTCTCCAAAATCTAAACTGTTTTCAGAATGATTACCTTCTAAAAACCATCTTATTGACGCTTTGGGATTTTTATCTGGTTCTTCCAAATAACCAACATGCTCTATTGAAAACTTTATATCACTCAAAGTATTTTTTAAATTATTCCAAAATTTTTCAATATCCTCTCTTCCATGTCCAATTTTATTTCCAGGCCAATAAATATTTGCAGCTCTTACATAATCAGAAAAATCATAGTTATTTTTAAAGATATTTTTCAATATTTTTGAGTATTTACCCCCAGCTGAGTCATCAGGCACAACGCTTTGTTTATAATCTGATTTCATCTCAGAGTTGGAATTGAATAATTGTTGTGCTTTGTCGGCGCCTCCTTCTTTATCAATAATCATTTGGGCAAATTCTTTTGGTTTAAATCCTAGTTGTCTTACCATTGCACCTTGATCACGGACAATCCATTCATCATAGACTTGATTATTTTTACAAGCACAATCAGCAATTACTCTATAGTAAATATCTTTACCGGTTGGTTTACCATATGAACCGTCACCAAGATGTGTTCCTTTACTTAAAATTCTATGAGATGAATGATAACCCACATCATCATTTCCATTCCAGATCACATCTTCACCAAGCAACTGTCTGTTAGGAAATTCTTTTAAGGTTGCATAAGTTGCATCAATTACAGGTTTGTTTCCATAAGTAACTCCAAATGGAGATCTAACAGGAATATTATCAGTGTAAAATTGAGCAATAGACTCAACATCTTTGTTTTCCCAAATTTGTTTAGTTATTTTAAGTATGTAATCAGGAAAATTTTTATACTTTGGATCAAACCCTTTCATTAGATTTGTGTTACACAATTTAAGTAACAATCCTCTTGTTCATTTATCTTTATATTAACATTTGAATTAATTGGGATAGAAATTGTGTCTTTGGGATTTAAAATACATTGAAAATCATCAATCATAATTTCCCACTTACCAGTTCTTGAAAATAATATTGTAGGTTTTTCAAACTTTAAATTAGTTATTTGTCCGTTTTTGCATTTTAAAATTGAAAGGTTAAATCCAGTATCTTGATTTATTAGTGGAGCGTATTCTTTATTTTCAAATTTATTTCCAAGAATTTGAATTAAATCAAAGTTATCGTTCATTTTATTAATTTGTTTAGAATTTTCATTATTTTTACAGATAAATTTTTCTAGCTGATCTAGTTTGTAATTATCAAATTTTTTTATTTCTTCTTCAGAAATTGGTTCAAGAATACTTTTCCCTTTTGGAATTTCATTTAAAGATAAATCAATTAATGAATTATCATTTAATAGTGCCATACCTGTTTTTTTTGCTTTTTTTAAGACACTAGGAACCCAAGTTATTATTCCAGGATCGTCTCCACCTAAAACTACAAAAATTAAACCTTCTTCATCACCCGCATTTTCAAATGCTCTAAACATATTTGTAGGCATAGAGATAATATCTCCAGTACTTAATATTGTTTCATCTTTGCCTTCAGCTCCCCAATAAAATTTCCATTTACCAGAATAAATAATAAAAACTTCTGCAGTTGTATGGCTATGTAAACCAGAACCATTTTTAGGCATGGCAGATACAGCACCTAGATTAAAACTATGAGGCATTGCTATTTTAACAAATTGTTTACTATCCTCTGCGACACCTGGGCCTACAATAGAATAATTTTTTCTTTCTTTGTGACCATCCATCTTGCCCTCAACAAATGGCAAAGTACTTGGAACAAGATCTTTAAATTTAGCTAATCGATTATTCATATTTTTTTAAACTATATTTTGTGATAGTAAAATTATCTAACAAAAAATATATGCAAATAGAACAATTTGATACAGGTCTTAAGGGTCAAGAGAAAGTAGAAAAAATAGTCATATCACCCGAGGAAAATTATAACTACAAACAAGTGGTCAGAAAATATTTAAATTCAATAGTAAATGACGGCATATCTAAACTAGATCAAAATCTTAAAAATGCGTTCTCTCAGAATATTAATGTTAATTGTTTTTACCCATTAAATGAATTTTTAGGAGTTGATGATTTTAAAGAAAAATTTTGGAAACCTCTTTTTAACTCATTTCCTGATCTAGAAAGAAGAGAGCAAATAGTAATTAGTGGCGCTTTTAGAGATAAAATTCAAGTAGGTTCAATTTCTTCATTATCAGGAGTGTTTAAAAATACTTGGTTAGGCATTCAACCTAATAATAAAATGGTAAACTTAAAGTGTTGTGAAATTCATCAGCTCAAAGATGGTAAAATTATTGAGAGTTATATTTTAATCGATTTAATAGATCTATTAATCCAAACTGGAGCCAATCCAATTAATTTTTCAAGAGGATCTGAGGGAAATTGGTTAAATCCATTTAATACAGATGGTGTAAATTTTTTTGAAAAAGACATGGAAATTTCTAAAGCTAGTTTAGAGCAATCACTTATCATGCAGAGAAGTTTAAATATAAAACCTGAATTAGAAGTTTCTTCTGATGAAGATCTTAAGGAAAGATTAATAAACCATCCACAAAAAGATTTTTGGCATCAAAAAATGATTTGGTATGGACCAAGTGGTATTGGAACTGCCAGATCTTTAGAAGGATTTGTAGATAATCATCAGTTACCTTTTAGAAAAACCTTTAAGGAAAGAAATTATTGGAAACTTGGCCATTATTGTGAGTTAGGGGATGGAAAATTTTCTTTAACAGCAGGATGGAACAGTATTCAGGCAATATATGGAACTGATGATTGGTTAGGATATAAATCTGAAAACCAAAAAGTAACTATGAGAGTTATGGATTTTTATCACCATGATGAGGGAAAAATTCGTGAAAACTGGGTTCCAATTGATATAATCCACATATTAAAACAAATTGGAGTTGATGTTTTGGAAAGTATAAAAAAATAAAATGGCTAACATAAAATTTACTGGAGTACACAAATCATTTGGATCTAATAAAATAATCACAGATTTTAATCTTTTAGGTAAAGAAGATGAGTTTCTTGTATTAGTTGGACCATCTGGATGTGGAAAATCAACTCTTCTAAGAATGATTGCCGGATTAGAAAAAATAGACGAAGGTGAAATTTTTATTAATGATCAAAAAATTAATGAACTTCATCCTTCGAAACGTCAAACTGCAATGGTTTTTCAATCTTACGCTCTTTATCCTCATATGAATGTTTATGAAAATATGTCTTTTGGTTTAAAAATTGAAAAAAGACCAAAGGAAGAAATCAACACAAAGGTAATGCAGGCTGCAAAAATTTTAAAAATTGAAGAGCTATTAGAGCGAAAACCAAAACAATTATCTGGAGGTCAAAGACAAAGAGTGGCGATAGGAAGAGCTATTACAAGAAATCCAAAGATATTTTTATTTGACGAACCTTTGTCGAACTTAGATGCAGCATTAAGAGCTGAAATGAGGGTTGAAATATCTAAATTACACAACCAGATCAAAACTAATATGATTTATGTGACTCATGACCAAGTTGAAGCTATGACTTTAGCAGACCGAATAGTTATTTTAAATCAGGGAAATATTGAACAAGTTGGTACTCCTGAGGAAATTTATAATGATCCAGCAAATATTTTTGTTGCACAATTTATAGGCACTCCCAAAATGAATATTTTAGAAGTAAACGAGGAAAATGTTGTTTCGGAAAACACAATTAAATTGTTAGGTAACGAAATTCAATTTAATAATTTAAAATTAAAAAAATCAAAACATTTTGTGGGTATTAGACCTGAACATTTAAAATCAGTTCAGAATACAAAATTTACTTTTAATCCTGAAATAGAATTAATTGAAAACCTTGGTAATGAAAAAATTGTATACATGAAAAAAGATGAACACCAATTAAGCGCGAAAATTCCAAGCAATGTTGAAATAGGAAGTTCCATAGGTTTTGACCTAAATGACATTTTT
This sequence comes from uncultured Pelagibacteraceae bacterium, assembly GCA_902565325.1. Next base: position 47,034 of record CACFEM010000001.1, on the reverse strand, counting down.
ATTTTTGATGAAAATGGAAAAAGAGTAAAATCATAACACAACCTATAATTGACTAATTTCAAATATTTACCATTTTTTTGAATAATTAACATGAACCAATCACATACCTGATATGTGTCAGTCTTGTCTTTGCTAAATAGAATCATTTTAATATAGTTTGAGTATAAATAGGAGGGGAAATGAAAAATATAATAAAGATGTTATGCGTAATTTCGTTTTTTATTTCGAATATTGTTTACGCAGACATAAAGTTTTGGACTACAGAAGTTCAGCCTGCTCGAATGGCTAAGCAAGAGGAAATGGCTAAAGCTTTTGAAGCTAAAACAGGTATTAAAGTAGATGTGATACCGGTTGAAGAAAAAGATTTGGGAACTAGAGCTACAGCTGCAGCAGCAGCAGGTGACTTACCAGATGTGATCTATCATACTTTACAATATGTATTGCCATGGGCTGAAGCAGGAATATTAGATGTAGATGCTAACAACGATGTTGTTAAAGAATTAGGCAAAGATACATTTGCACCAGGTGCACTTAACATGGCAAAAAAAGGTTCAAAAATTGCAGCCGTTCCAGTTGATGGATGGACACAAATGGTTGTTTATAGAAAAGACCTTTTTGAAAATGCAGATTTAGCACCACCAACAAGCTATGCAAACATTGTAGCTGCTGTTGAGAAGCTATCAAAACAAAACGGAATGTTTGGTTTTGTTGCTGCAACTAAAACTGATGAAAATTTCATGAGTCAGGTTTTAGAACACGTTCTTTTAGCAAATGGGGTTAATATTGTTAAAAAGGGTGGTATCAAGAAACAAGGTAAAAAACTTAAAGAAGCATTAGAGTTTTATAAAGTAATTGCTAAAGCAAGTCCTCCAGGTGAATTGTACTGGAAACAATCTAGAGCACTTTACTTTGCAGGGAAAACTCCAATGATAATTTGGTCTCCATTTATCATGGATGAGCTTGCAGGTTTAAGAGACTCGGCTCCACCAACAATTAACAGTGACCCAACATCACCTGAGCTGGCTTCTAAAACTGGTTTCATTACTAATTTTAGTGGACCTAGTAATAAGAAGGGTGCTGCATGGGCAGATGTTAGATATTTTGGTATAACAGCTGATGCTGATACAGATGAAGCTAAACAATTTATTATGTACTCAATGGATGAAGGTTACACAAGCACTTTATCGATAGCTCCAGAAGGTAAATTTCCAGTAAGAAGAGGAAATTCTAGTGACCCTGAGGCTTTCACAAAAGCTTGGAGTAAACTACCTGTTGGAGTTGATAGAAAAGCTCCTTTATCAGATCTATATGACCCAGATGTTATTAATAACATTGTAGCTGGTTTAGATACTGCAAATAGATGGGGTGTTAAAGAAGGCGAACTATCAAGAGCCTCAAAAGTCATAAATTCTCAATTTATAAATAGAATTACTAGACTTTATATTGATGATCAAATCGATGTCGATGAAGCTGTTGATATGATTAACAAATCATTAGCTAAATTCAATTAATTTAAATTTTTTAAAAAAGCGGATAATATAAATTATCCGCTTTTTTTATGAATGATACTTTAGCAAATACAGAAAAAAAAACTGCATATATACTAACACTACCTGCAGTACTTTTAGTATTTTCAATAATTTTATTTCCGATTTTTGCAAATATTTGGATTAGTTTTAAAGAGGTTGAATTAAAGGATATTCGAATTCCAGAACCAAGAGCAAAAAAAATTGTAAAATCTATTTCTGATGAACCTTCTAAAATTAAAATATTATATAAGTTAAGAAATAGTTCATTAATTCAAGAAATTAGAGATGTTTCATTTCAAGATAGGTTTCCAAAAAATTTTGAAATTGAAAATTTAGATCCAAGATGTTCTTTTAAAAAATATAACTTAAAATGTGAATTTGGAAATTGGCCAGCTAAATATAGGGAAAATTTTCAAGTAATATTTGCAACAAATGATGGATCAAAAATAGATAAAAAAAGTCTAAAATCTATTAAACCAAAATTAGATGGGAAATCTGAAAATATATTGCTTAATACCAACTTTACTCTCAAAAATTTTAAAAAAGTTTTGTTTGAAAATGAATTTGTAGATTTACTACTAACAACTTTTTATTACACATTTTTTGGAACTGTTGGCTCAATAGTATTCGGTATTTTAACCGCTCAGATGGTTAATCAAAAATTTTATGGAAGAACATTCATGAGAAGTGTTCTTCTTTTCCCATATGTTGCCCCAGTAGTTGCTTTAGCTTACACTTGGGAACTTTTACTAGACCCTAATAGTGGTACCTTAAATAGTTTATTATTAAATTATCAAATTATTGAAACCCCAATAAATCTTCTTGGACAAAAATATATTGAAATTAGTATTTTAGGTTTTGATTTTAAATTAAGGTTAGCACTTACAACAGTTATAATGTTCGAAATTTGGAGGTATTTCCCTCTAGCCTTTTTATTTATTCTAGCAAGACTCCAAGCTATTCCAAAAGAATTATATGAGGCAGCTGATGTTGATGGTGCTAGTCCCTTTCAAAAATTTTTTAATATTACACTTCCCCAAATTACTGCAGTAATTTCAATTTTATTCATGATTAGATTTATATGGAATTTTAATAAATTTGAGGACGTCTTTTTATTAACTGGAGGTGCATCAGGAACAAGAACTTTACCAATAAATGTTTATCAACAAGGTTTTGCAATATCAGATATTGGAATGGGCTCAGCTGTATCAATAGTAATAGTTGTATTGCTTTTAATGTTTATGTTTTTTTTATTTTAAACTTTTAGGAAAAAGAGTAGATGAGAATTAAAAACACAATACTATTTTCGTTGATATCTACTTTTTTCTTAATTTTTTTAATTTCTATTTGGAAGATATTAGCAACATTGCAAGGTTTAAGTATTAATAGCTTTAATATCGAAATCATTTTTATGTTTGGTCTTTTAATATCATTAGCTCACTTGGGAATAGGTGACAGAATTAAATCAATTTATAAATCAATAATTTTTTCTTCCATATTCGTTTTTTGTGATGGTTACTTAATTCAAAAATTACCAATTTGGTATAATGTGGTCATATTTTTAATATTATATTTTTTTATTAATAAAATTAGTAAATATACTTTTATAAGTTTAAAAGAAGAGCACTCTACTCAAGTAATTTTATTTGATTTTTTAACTCTATTTGGAATTTTATTTTTTTCATTTGTAATACTTTTTCCATTTTACATGATGTTAGTAACAAGTTTTAAAACACAAATAGCATTGTTAGTGAACCCTTTAGATTTTAGTATAAATTTTGGCCAAGATATAAAAGATTTATTTAAATCTTATTTTGTAATTTTTAAATCTTATAAATTTGGAAAATATATTGTGATCAGTACAATTGTTTCTGTCGGTACAGTTATTATCACTCTTCTTTTTGCAATACCTGCAGCTTATGCAGTTGCAAGATTAAATTTCTTTGGAAAAACATTTTTATCTACATCTATACTTATAATATATATGTTTCCTGCAATCGTTCTTGTTATTCCGTTGTATACAATATTTAGTCAATTAGGTTTACGTAATTCAATAGAGGGTTTATTAATTGTGTATACAGCAACAACACTCCCTGTAGCTATTTATATGTTACAAGGATACTTCAAAAGTATACCAAAAGAATTAGAGGAAGCTGCAATATTAGATAAATTAAGTTGGTTTGGAATTATTACAAAAATTATAATTCCACTAAGTATTCCAGCTATTTCATCTGTTGCTTTGTATGTTTTTATGATTGCTTGGAATGAATTTTTATTTTCTTTAATGTTCTTAGATAATCCAAATTCATTTACATTATCAAGAGCTATTCAATACCTAAGTGGAGATGCAGAAACGCCAAGACAATATTTAATGGCAGGGTCAGTTGTTGTTACATTACCAGTATTATTTATATTTGTTTATTTTGAAAAATATCTAGTTAGCGGTTTAACAGCTGGAAGTGTTAAAGGATAATGATTAGGTTTATTAAAAATGCTCAAAAAATATTAATTGGAAATAGGAAAAGAGGATATACCTTACCGACAAATAACAAACTTTATCCTGCTCAATGGAACTGGGATTCAGCATTTATTGCATTAGGATATTCTTATTTTAATTTAAATTTTGCATTAAAAGAAATTAAGACACTTTTAGATGGACAATGGAAAGATGGAATGGTTCCACATATATTATTTCATAATACAGATACAAATTATTATCCTAATCATACGGCTTGGAATTGTGGAAACAAAGTTCGTTCTTCTGGGATAACTCAACCACCAGTACTTGCAAGTATTTTAAAACAAATCATAGATAAAAATAAAATTACAAAAAAACAAATAAAAGAAATTAAAAAATTTATAATTAAAATTAAAAAATCTCATGAATGGTTTATTAAATATAGAGATCCCAAAAAAACTGGTTTGGTATCAATACTTCATCCGTGGGAAAGTGGCTATGACAATTCTTCACTTTGGGATGGACCAATGAGTAAAGTTAAAATTGAAAAAAATATAAAATACAAAAGAGCTGATAATAAAGTTGTTAATCCAGAACATAGACCTTTAAATATTGATTATGATAGGTATGTAACGATTAAAAATGATCTAAGAAAAAAGAAGTATAATCCAAAAAAAATATTCAATACTGCATTGTTCAATGTCGTTGATATTGGATTTAACTCTATATTTCTTAAAGCTAATAAAGATTTAATCATACTTTTAAAAAAATTTAATCTAGATAGCTCTAAGATAATTAATTATGTAAAACTCACTGAGAGAAATATTTTAAGATTTTTTGATAAAAAAAAAGGTACTTTCTTTTCATTTGATTTAAGAAATAAAAAAAAAATATTAGTCCCATCTATAACAAATTACTTAGTGCTGTTTGCCGATATTAATAATCATAAGATAAATGATGTTTTAATCAAAAACTTAAAAAAACATAACGTAAAAGAAAAATATTTCTTTTCTTCAATAAAACCTAATCACAAAAGCTTTGAAGAAAAACGTTATTGGAGAGGACCTGTATGGGTTAATTGTAATTGGTTTATGTGCAAGGGTCTAATTAATAAGGACGAAAAATATTCAAAAAAAATTAAACAAAGCACTATTAGGTTGGTAGAAAAAAAAGGATTTCACGAATATTACAGTTGCAAAAATGGCAAACCAATGGGCGCAAATAATTTTTCTTGGTCAGCAGCTTTATATTTAGATTTAAAGTTAAATAAAAATTAATCTTTTATTTTATCCCACTCAGACATTCCGCCAGTTATGTTCTTAACATTTTTGACGCCCATGTCTTTCATCGTTTTTGTAGCAAGTGTACCTTGACCACCTAAACCACAAAAAACTACAAACTCTTTGTCTGGATTATTTTTAAAAATATCATTTTCTAAAGGACTTCCCTCTGCTAAATAAAATTCAAGCAATCCTCTGTCCATGTGTATGGCATTTCCTATTGTGCCTTTAGAAAAACTATCTTTATCTCTTACATCAATAAATTGAACATTAGGATCGTTTAATTTTTTTTTTGCATCCTCAGCAGTAATATTTTCTATTTCATTCCCCACACTCATTAAATCATCGAATTTTTTCATTTTTAATCCTTAAAGTTATTAGTTTTGAAAACCGTATTTTCTTAGTCTTACATCACCAGTTCTGGCATGCGCTTCCATTCCCTCGTATCTAGAAATTCTTGCACAAGCAGCACCGACTTCTTTTGTAGCTGCTTTACTCATTCTCTGGAAACTTAATGTTTTAATAAATTTTCCAACAAACAAACCACCAGTATATCTACCAGCACCTTTTGTTGGTAGAATGTGATTTGTTCCTGAACATTTGTCTCCATAAGCAACTGTTGTTTCTTCACCAATGAATAAAGATCCATAATTTTTTAATCTGTCGTGATACCATTGTAAATTTTTAGTTTGGACTTCTAAATGTTCTGGAGCGTATTCATCACTAACTTTAGCAATTTCTTCATCAGTATCACAAAGAATTACTTCACCATAATCTCTCCATGCTGCACCTGAATTTTCTCTTGGAAGATCTGGTAAATCTGCAATTAATTCTGGAACTCTTTGCATAACATAATCTGCAACTTTTTTACTTTTAGTAAACAGCCAAGCTGGAGAATTGTAACCGTGTTCTGCTTGTCCAACTAAATCATATGCAACCATTTCAGGATCAGCAGTTTCATCTGCAATAACCGCAATTTCTGTTGGTCCTGCAAATAAATCTATACCAACTTTTCCAAATAAAATTCTTTTTGCTTCAGCAACAAATTGGTTACCAGGACCAACTAAAATATCTGCAGGTGCATTTCCAAATAAACCATTAGTCATTGCTGCTATAGCTTGCACACCACCCAAATTCATTATTACATCAGCTCCGCATAAGTCAGCTGTATAAACAATTGATGGATGTACTCCAACCCCAGGTTTTGGTGAACTGCAAACTAAAATATTTTTAACCCCAGCAACTTTTGCTGTTGTTACACTCATTACAGCAGAAGCTATATGAGCATATCTTCCTGCTGGGACATAACAACCAGCTGTATTTACTGGAATAAGTTTTTGTCCAGCAAATAAACCATCAGATAATTCAACTTCAAAGTCTTGGCCATAATTTTTTAATTGTGCTTCAGCAAATTTTCTAACTCTTTCGTGAGAGAACTGAATATCATCTTTAGTTTTTTGATCTAAATTTTTTTTTATTTCTTCAATTTTTTCTTTTGAAACAATTACATCACCTTCATATTTATCAAACTTTTTAGAAAGCTCTTTACAACCTTCTTCTTTGCTAGTCTCAATGTCTTTTAAAATATTTTCAACTATTTCTCTTGTTTTAGTGTCGTCTGTTGATGATGTTTTTGGTGATTTTTTTAAGTATGTGATTGCCATTTCTCTCCTTTAAATTTCAGTTTATTTAAATGAATTTTTATTGAAATTCAATGAAACATTTAGTCTAAGGCTACAACTGCAGCTGCAATTGAAGCTAAACGCGCTTGAGCTTCATCAGATCTACTTGTTATAACGACTGGTACTTTTCCACCTACCACAACTCCTGCGGCGCATGCTCCATTAAAATATATCAGCATTTTCACCAAAGCATTTCCAGTTTCTACACTTGGTACTAACAGCACATCTGCCTCACCAGCAACCAAATTTTTAATTCCTTTAATTGCAGCAGATTTTTTTGAAATACTATTATCGAACGCTAGAGGACCAAAAACGTCAGCACTTAAATTTTCTTCTTTGGCTAATTTTGTTATTTCTGCAGCCTCAATAGAACTTGGGACACTTTCTAAAACCTCTTCAGTTGCAGATAATACGGATACTTTTGGTCTTTCTATTCCTATTCTATTTGAAAAATTAACGACATTCTTAAGAATATGCATTTTTGTTTTAACATTTGGTAAAACATTTAATGCTCCATCAGTAATAATTAATGGCTTATCATCTTTACCGATAGTCATATGCCAGATATGAGTTAATCTTGTTTTTCCTAGCAAATTATATTCACGTTTAAGCACTTCTTTCATCAAAACATCTGTATGAATATGGCCTTTAACGATTATTTGCACCTTACCTTCACTTGCTAATTTAGCTGCAATTTTAGCAGTATCATTTTCCACTGGTTCATGAATAAGCTCATATTTTGAAATATCCCATTTAATATCTTCAGCGCATTTTTGAATTTCTACTTCATGACCAATAAATATAGGCTCAATTAAATTTTCATTAACAGCGTCTTGAACGGATAGCATAGGCAAGGGTTTGCCAGCATTTACAACTGCAACTTTAACTCCTTTTTTTTTATGAGCTAAATCTAATAAATTATTTGGACAGACAATTTCTTTGTTTGAAAGCATTTTTTTCTACAAATAAGTGAAAAAACTTAACATGTATATAAAAAAAAATTCTTTATATAAATTTAACAAGTTTATATAATTGGACTTGAGCGGGGGTGACTTTGGAAATTGTAACTAAAATTGCGCCAATTATTTTGGCTTTGATAATGTTAGGCTTAGGCCTAGGATTAAAACTAGAAGATTTTGGAAGAGTATTTAAAGCACCAAAAGATTTTATTGTAGGTTTTGTTTCTCAATTAATAATTCTTCCAATTGTAGCATACATATTAATTTTAATTTTAAAAACACCACCTGAAATAGCAATAGGGGTTATGATCATAGCTGCAGCACCAGGAGGTGTAACCTCTAATGTAATGACAAAATTTGCTGATGGTGATGTTGCATTATCAATATCTTTAACTGCTGTAATTAGTTTATTAAGTATAATTACAGTTCCCTTAATAATCTTTACTTCTGCAGACATGTTAGGAATAACAGAAGCTTCTCGAAATATTTCAATGACTGGAATAGCGCTAAAAATGTTTTTAGTGGTAACGGTACCAGTAATATTAGGAATGATTATTAGAAAATTTGCTGAAAATTTTATATCTTCTAAAGTTGAAATATTTAATAAACTTAACATAATTTTATTCGCTGTTTTTTTCGTAGCAGCTTTTTATTCAGAAAGAGAAAATTTTATTAGCTTTATAAAACAAGCAGGTTTAATTGCTTTAATTTTAAATATTTCAATGATGGTCATTGCCTATTACATTGCAAAAGCTTTTGCTTCAGGTGTTAAACAAATGAAGTGTATTGCTTTAGAATGTGGATTGCAAAATGGTACGTTAGCATTATTTGTTTCTACGCAAATATTTGGTACTGATGTATTATATGCATTACCAACAGGTGCTTATGCGCTAATCATGTATATAACAGGATTTATTTTTATTTATTTTTTAAAAAAATCAAATTAAGGATTGATTATTCTGATTTGATTAAAGACTTTATAAATAAAATAGCTTAAGCTGAGCACATTTGCCTTTAACAGTTTATCTGTTTTTTTCCTTCTTGAATATTCTTCATTATATGTAATTAATTTCTTTTCATTTATAATAAGAAATTTACTATCAATTAAATTTTTTAACTTTCTAACAACAGTGGGTCTTGGTATGCCAGTAATGTCAGCAATAGACATAGCATTAACTCCTCTTTTATCTGATCCCATAATTTCTTTTCGATATGAATTAATATCTGATTTTTTTGGAGTAAATTGTTTATTTTTAATTGCATTGATAAGTACAACCATGCCGATTGAAAAAACTTCTAAATCTTTCAACTCTTCTCTCCATCGACCAATATAAATAAACCAAAATTTATTAAACTGATACCAGCAGTAAGAGAAATTTTCTTTCATCGCAGATATTATTTCGTTAACTGAATAAACTTCAGTTGCTAATTTTTCTTTTTTTAAAATTTTATTAAATTCATGCAATATAGTTGCAAGCTCTGTCAGCGTATTAGTTGCTCTAGCAGAGTAAAGTGTATCTCTAACAATAAATATTTTTTTACCAGATCTTTTAATTGTTCGATTTTTTTCTAATTCTAAAACTTTTCTCCTAACACTCTCTTTAGGAATACCAAGATCTTTTGAGATATCTGAAATATTAATCTTTTTAATTTCGATTGAATTATCCTTGTAAAATGTATTGTAATCAATTTTTATCCCATTTTGCCTGAAATATATAAGGTCTTGATTTATCAAATATATAATGATGATGAACTTATCTATATCTTTGTAATGGTCGTAAGCTCTTACAAACCAATTGCTGGCTAGAGTGTAAAAAGAGGGTGCCAGTGCGGCAAAATTATCTTCAATTACTTTATTGATTGTTTTCTGATCTATATGCTCGGAAATACTTGGTAAAGTGTTCATATCTTTTAAAAAAACCCAATATGAACAAAAGTGAAATTAGAGTCAACCCATTTTGGACAACCCTAGTATGTAATAAATAAACTAATAATGATTAAAATAAACAGTATAAAACAAATATGAGTACAGAAAGCTTACATAGAACATCCGAAATTGTAGAGACCCCCTCTCAATATGTTGAAACTCCGAAAAGGGTTAATGTGGATGTTCTAAAGCAAAGGCTTTTAGAAGAAAAGAAGAAGGAAAAAAGTTAAACGAACAATAATTTTATCATCTGTTATCGTTTCTTTGGGTGCTCTAACGATGTTAACTTATTAAGGTTTCCAAATCTTTCTTTATTATATCCGGTATAGAAATTTCTTTTTTTGAGTTATTTTTATACCGGTTAAATTTATTTTGTCCTGGATACATTATTTCCTTAACTCCTTTAATCTTAGGAAGTTTTTTTATTGTTTTAATATTATCTTTAATTCGTTGGTTATAATTTTTTTGAAATAAATTTGCTTTAAAAGTTATAAATAAATGTCCAATATTTTGTGGGCCTGAAAAATCATCAAATGGATCTTTAACTCTTCCTGCGTGATTTCCTCCTGTTAAAACTCCGCTTAAAATATCTACCATCCAAGCAAGTCCTGAGCCTCTAAAACCTGCAATTGGTAATTGAACTCCTGCTAATGCTTTTTTTGCATCTGTAGTTGGTTTGCCAAATTTATCTAAAGCAACTCCCGCAGGAATTGATTGATTGTTTCTTGCGGCAACTCTTATTTTTCCTCTATTAATCATTGAGATTGATGTATCTAAAATAAATGGAATTTTTGAACCAGTAGGGGATCCAAAACAAATTGGATTTGTTCCAAATAAAGTTTTTAATGCACCATGTGGAGCAACCGCAGGTGGAGCATTTGTATAAATCATTGTAATTAAGTTTTTCTTTACTGCTTGTTCTGCGTAATAACCAGACAAACCATAGTGACCACTATTTTTAACTGCTACCATTCCTATTCCAGTTTTTTGGGCATGTTTAATTGCAGTTTTAATTCCTAGATCAGCAGCAACAAAACCAATACTATTATTTGCATCAATTTGAGAAATAGAAGAAGAAATTTTTTTTATTTTAATTTTTGGTTTTGGATTAATTACTTTTTTAGAAATTCGATCACAGTACATCTTAAGTCTAGATAAACCATGTCCATATGCACCAACTAATTCTGCATTGATTAGTGCATTAGTAGAAATTAAAGCATGATCTTTACTTAGACCAAATTTTTGGAATATTTTAATGACTTGTTTTTTTAAAACTGGGGTCTTCATTTCATCCCCTTAATATTTATCCTTTTCCACGCCAAGGAATAGTTTTATCAATTATTTTTCTTAATGTAATATCAAATAAAAGACCTAGTAGACCCATAATAAATATCGTTATCCAAATTACCTCATATTGAAAGTACTTTTTAGCAACGTTTTCAACAAAACCAATACCTGTTGTACCCGCTAAAAACTCTGCAGCAACAAGTGTTCCCCAACACATACCAACAGCAACTCTAATTCCTGTAAGAATTTCAGGAAGTGAATTTGGGAAAATTACATGTCTTAAAATTTGTTTTTTAGTGGCGCCTAATGAGTGGGCTGCATGTATTTTTGAGAGTTGTGTTCCTGATGCACCAGCTCTTGCAGAAATAATCATAATCGATAAAGAGACCATAAATAACAAAAATACTTTTCCTGAGTTATCAATTCCAAGCACAGAAATAATTAATGGTGCCCATGCAAGAGGAGGAACAGGTCTATAAAGTTCGATTAATGGATCAAAGAAACCTTTAGCAAATCTGTTTAGACCCATAAAAAGTCCTAAAGGTACACCAATGATGATACCAAAGATTAATCCTAAGAATACTCTTAAAAAAGAATCCCAAATATGACCGTATGGAACAGGTACTTTAAATAATTTGAAATCACCTGTAACAACTTTTAACACATTACTTTTAAAGTTTTCTTTTACTATTCCATCTTTAGTATGCACTGGATACTCACCAGGTAATATATCTGCTATCCAATCTGGTAAAATAAATCCTATCATTTTACTCACGTCCACCATCTCAATCCATAAAAGAGGGATATTTTTATAGCCAACACTTGGTTTTGACATCAAAATGAATTTATTAAATGTATCAGATGGTTTTGGTAGCCATCTTCCTGATCCTTGTTCTGAACATGTTGGTCCACTTGCAACTATTGTTCCAGCAGGGAATAAAAGAATATCTATTAATCTTAATCCACCTTGTTCTTTATTTTGCAATTCATCAAATTCAACAATTGCAGCTTGCATTTCATTTAATGCGTTAGGAGGATAGATACTTGCAAATTCTATTCTTCTAGCAATTTTAACAATATTCTTTGCGTATTCAGATGCAATTTCCTGACTGTCATCTAAACTTTTTCTATAAGCTTTGATATCATCTTTAAGTTGTTTAATTGCATTTTTAAACTGTGGATTATGATTTCTTAGTTTAAAAAATTTATCATCTATAAGTTTTAGTTCGGCCGCTGCTGCAGCAAATTTTAAACCTCTGTTAGTTTGTGGTGCAGTCGGTATTTCTATTGTATTTTCTATAGAACCACTTCCAGAATCTATTGTTACTATTCCCCAACCACCTTGTTCATTAATAAGTTTTTGTCTTTCAGTTTTCTGAGCATCTGTTTCAAAAGGATAATCTTTCTTTTGGAAATTTGAACTTAGAAGTTTTATTTCCTCCGTCATTTCTTTGATTTTAATTTTAGTTTCCATTTCCATTAGCTCTTCACTAGTTAAGAAAGGAATTAATTTAGATGTTCTATCAATATAGCTTACTAGGATTGTTTTTTGCTGATCATTTAAATCTGGAGATCCATTTATTTCATTAGCAATTTTTTTAAGGTTTTTATTTTCAATTTTTATAATTGACGTGCTTTTGAATTCTCTTTCTTCAATAGGAAATTGATATTTTAAACCTAATAATGACTCGTTAATTTTAGCAACTTGACATAATTCATTCGCTGATTTTGGATAGAAGCCTTTTGCGATATCCCATGAATAATAAAGCCACAACATTAGAATTGCGCTAGTTCCAACTATTACCCAGTGGGTTCCACCTTTTGCTCTTTCTGGATTCCCAAATACTGCATCAACTTTTTCAGTTCTAATTAATCTTCTTCCATAAAGGATACAACCGATAACAGAAACGATAATTAAGATTGTTACAAATTGGGTTAACATTAATTATCTTTCCCCATTATTTCTTCTTCCATATTCCAAATCATGGATAAAATTTCTTCTCTTGTAGATGAAAATTCTTTATTTTTTTTAATTTCTCTTAAATCTTGTGTAAGACCCATTTCTGCAAATGGAAGATTATACTCTTTATGTATACGTCCTGGTCTTGGTGCCATTACATATAATCTTTCTCCAAGTAACAATGCTTCTTCAACAGAGTGTGTAATTAAGATAATAGTTTTTCCTGTTTCTTTCCAAATCTTTAAAACTAAAGACTGCATCTTTTCTCGTGTTAAAGCATCTAACGCCCCTAATGGTTCATCCATTAAAATCAAATCAGGATCATTAATTAAACATCTTGCAAGCGCTACTCTTTGCTGCATACCTCCAGATAATTGATAAGTCGGTGTGTTACCAAAACCTTTAAGTCCAACTATATCTAACCACTCATCAACTTTCTTAGCTGTAACTTCAGGATCTTCTTTTTTCATCCTAAGTCCAAAATTTACATTCTCAGCTACTGTTAACCATTCAAACAAAGCACCTTGTTGAAAAACCATTCCTCTTTCAACACCAGGTCCATCTATTTCATTATTGTTTAGTGTTATCTTTCCTGAAGTAGGTCTTAAAAATCCTGCAGTGATATTTAATAAAGTTGTTTTTCCACAACCAGAGGGACCAAGAACTGTTAGCAACTCTCCTTTTTTTAAAGTAAAGCTTACATCTTTTAAAGCATGAACTGTTTCCCCTTTAGGAGTTTTAAAAATCATGTTCAGATTTTGAGAAATCAGATCACTCATAAGTGCCTTATATTAGAAATTTTATAAAAAAAATAGGCACCAATTATAAAATCAGTGCCTATTTAAAAAGTTTTAAACCCTTAAAATTATAAAGGTAAGAAACTTGTATCTACAGCTCCTCCTGGAGTTCCCATACCTTTTAGGAAACCATCAAGATTACCACTTTCCATAGATTGTTTAGTTTCTTCTGGAGTTAAGAATTTGAAACCACTTAAAGTGTCTTTCATATCTGCAACTGTCATTTCAGAAGCTTTCGCCATAGCATTCATGTCAGCTTTACCAGCTTTGTATCTAGCATTAGCTTCATGAGTAACTTCGATGAATGTTCTTAACATACCTGGATTTTCTTTCATGAATTTATCTGTAACAGAAGTGATATCTATACCTAAGATACCAGCTGCTCTAGCTTCATCTACAGTTAAAAGTCTTGATCCAACTGCAGTTGCAGCTTTAATAGAGTTACCACCAAATAAACATGCCATTACAACATCACCGCTTACTAATGCAGCAGCACCTTCTTCTGGGTCCATTTGAATAATGTCCATTTTGCTTCTGTCAGCACCAACAACTTTCATACTTTCATCAAAAACGTATTCAGCCATTGTTCCTAATGGAACAGCAACTTTTTTACCTTCTAATTCAGTAGCGTTTGCTTTTGTAATTCCAGAAGCGTTAGATGTAACACAAGTAGTTCCACCCATTCCGTATTCCATAGCAATATCAACTAATTTGATAGGTGCATTTGATTTTACAGCATTGATAAAAGGTACTAATCCTTGAGAGTAAGAAATATCAATATCTCCTGCTAACATTGCATCAGTCATAGCTCCACCGTTAGTGAAGTTTGTCCATTTAACTGGAACACCAAGAGCTTTTGCAAAATTTTTCTTCTGCATGTCCTCTAAATTTGGGCTAGGCCATTCTAGAAAGTATGCAACTCTAACTTCGTTTGCAGCTGAATTTGCAACTGAGATCGATAGGTTAAGTGCGAATATAGATCCTAGAATAAAACTTAATATTTTTTTCATTTATTCCCCTATGTTTAATTAATTAAATTACCTCATTTAAATTCAATTTCAGAGGGATGTAAAACAAAAAAAAATAATTCAATTAAAGGTTGTATAGATACAATACCAAATGTGGTAGACAAAATATTTCTAGCAATGAATATGATTTAGTCTAATAGTTAGAAAATTAATAACACTTTTTATAGAAAGAAATTTTTATGAGCACACAAAATAAAACAGCAATTCCAAATTCTTTAAATGAGCACTGGATGCCATTTACATCTAACAAAGATTTTAAAGAGAACCCAAGATTAATTGTTGAAGCTAAAGGTGTGTATTTAAAAAACCATCAAGGCCAAACTCAAATAGATGCAAGCTCTGGATTATTTTGTAATCCTTTAGGTCATGGTAGAGAAGAAATTATTGAAGCAATCACAAATCAATTAAAAACTTTAGATTATTGTCAACCTTTCCAACAAGGTTTTGGTGGATCATTTGAATTAGCAACTAGAATTTCAAAACATACCCCAGGAAACTTGAATAGAATGTTTTATACTATTTGTGGTTCTACTGCTGTTGAAACTGCAATTAAAATTGCAATCGCTTATCATAGAGCAAGAGGAGATAGTCAAAGATTTAGATTTGTAGGTAGAGAAAGAGGTTACCATGGAATGAATATTGGAGCGACTTCTGTTGGAGGTATGGTTAATAATGTTAAAACTTTTGCGAGTGTTTTAATGCCAGGTGTTGTTCATATGAGGCATACACATTTGCCAGAACATAAATTTGTAAGTGGTCAACCTGAAACGGGTGTTGAGTTAGCAGAAGATTTAGAGAGAATTTGTATGAACTTTGGAGCTGAAAATATAGCAGCATGTATTGTTGAACCTATTGCAGGATCAACAGGTACATTGGTTCCACCAAAAGGATATCTACAAAGATTAAGAGAGATTTGTGATAAACATGGAATACTTTTAATTTTTGATGAAGTAATCACAGGATGGGGAAGAACTGGTTCTCCATTTGCATCACAAGAATACGGAGTAACTCCAGATATGATGACAATGGCAAAAGCTACTACAAACGGAATTAGTCCAATGGGTGTTGTTGCATGTAAAGAGGATATTTATGATGCTATTGCAGAAAATGCTCCTAAAGGAACAATCGAATTATTCCATGGATATACTTACTCAGGAATTCCAATTTCTGTAGCTGCTGGATTAGCTGTCCAAGATATAATTGAAAAAGATGATATTTTTAACAGAGCTAAAAATTTAGCACCTTATTTTCAAGAAGGTTTAATGTCTTTAAAAGATATCGATGTTGTCGATAACATAAGGGGATACGGAATGATGGGTGGAATTGATATTGTTATGGATAAAAAACCAGGTGCTGCTGGATTCACTTGTTTCAAACATTGCTATGAAGCAGGGGTAAATTTCAAAGCTACTGGTGATTGTTTAATCATTGCTCCAATGTTTATTTGTGAAAAAAAACACATTGATGAGATTATTGAAAAACTTCGAACTGGAATAACAAATTACGCAAAAAGTAAAAAGAATTAATTTTCGTTTATGAAAATTGGAGTTCCTAAAGAGATAAAGCCACAAGAAAATAGAATTGGTTTAACACCAGATAGTGTTAAAACCTTAGTTTCAGAAGGCCATGAAGTTTTAGTTGAAAATAATGGTGGATTTGAAGCTGGTTTTGAGAACGATCAATATATAAAAGCTGGTGCTAAAATTGCTGATACTGCAGCTGATATTTTTAATGATGCAGAAATAATTGTTAAAGTTAAAGAACCTCAAAAAGTAGAAGTTGATATGATTAGAGAAAATCAAATTGTATATACCTATCTACATTTAGCTGCTGCAAAAGAATTAACTGAAGGATTAATTAAATCTAAAAGTATTAATATAGCTTACGAAACAGTAACCGATGATAATGGAAGATTGCCTTTGCTTGCTCCGATGAGTGCAGTTGCAGGAAGAATGTCTGTACAAGCAGGTGCTCATTGTTTAGAGAAAAATCAAAGTGGTAGAGGTTTGTTACTAGGGGGTGCACCAGGAGTAACAGGTGGAACAGTAGTTATTTTAGGTGGAGGAGTTGTTGGTGAAAATGCTGCAGTGATTGCAACTGGTATGCAAGCTAAAGTTCATATTGTAGATAAATCAGAGGCTAGATTAAAACAACTTGTTGAAATGTTTGGAGATAAAATTATTCCAGAACAAAGTGATAAAACAGATTTAGATAAATTAGTTGCTGAGGCTGATTTATTAGTTGGTGGCGTGTTAATTCCGGGTGCAGAAGCACCAAAATTAATTACTAAAGAAATGATCAAGACTATGAAAAGAGGATCTGTAATTGTTGATGTTGCTATAGATCAAGGTGGATGTGTAGAAACTAGCAAACCTACAACACACGGCGATCCAACCTATATAGTTGATGATGTAGTCCATTATTGTGTGGCAAATATGCCAGGAGGTGTACCTAGAACATCAACGTTAGCATTAAATAATGCAACTTTACCTTTCTTAGTGAAGCTTGCTAATAAAGGTTATCAAAAAGCATTAAGTGAAGATAAAAATTTTTTAGCAGGGTTAAATGTTCATAAAGGTCAAGTAACTTACAAAGCAGTTGCTGATGTCTTTGGACATAATTTTGTTGAACCTGGAGAAGCTATCAAACATTAGAAATGGAAAAAAACTATCCTTCAAGCGCAAAGGTAGTTGTAATAGGGGGCGGCGTTGCTGGCACTTCTTGTGCTTATCATTTAGCTAAATTTGGTTGGAAAAATGTTGTTCTATTAGAAAGAGATCAGTTAACTTCGGGCACAACCTGGCATGCTGCAGGATTAATAGGTCAATTAGGAGCAACTTCTACAATAACGAAATTAAGAAAATATTCTTTAGATCTTTATAAAGAGCTAGAAAAAACAACAGGTTTATCAACTGGTCTTAAACAAAATGGCGCAATAACAGTAGCTTCTTCTAAAGAAAGAATGCAGGAGTTATTAAGACAAGCTACTACTGCACAATTATCTAATGTTGAGGTAGAGGTTTTAAACAAAGAAAGAATAAAAGAATTATATCCAGTAGTAAAAAACGATGATCTAGTAGGTGGTGTTTATATGCCAAAAGATGGTCAAGCAGATCCTGTTGGGGTTACAAATGTATTGGCTAAAGCTGCTAAAATGTTGGGTGTTCAAATATTTGAGAAGTCACCAGTAAAAAAAATTTTAATAAAAAATAAAAGAGTTTGTGGCGTTGAAACTTCTCAAGGAAAAATCGATTGCGAATATGTAGTTTTAGCTACAGGAATGTGGTCTCGACAAATTGGTGAAGACATTGCTGTCAGTGTTCCATTGTATCCTAATGAGCACTTCTATGTGATCACAGAACCAATGAAAAATCTTCCAAAAGATTTACCTGTTTTGAGGGATTATAATGCTTGTTTATATTTAAAAGAGGATGCTGGAAAAATGTTAGTTGGAATTTTTGAACCTAATGCAAAACCTGCTTTTAAAGATAGTGGAAGAGTTCCTGATGATTTTTCATTTGGAGAATTTCCTGATGATTTTGATCATTTTGAACCTTATCTTGAGAAATCTTTTCACAGACTTCCAATGTTAGAAAACGCAGGTATAAGAAAATTTTTTTCAGGTCCTGAATCTTTTACACCTGATACTCAGTATTTGCTTGGAGAAACACCAGAAGTTAAAAACCTTTATACATGTTGTGGTTTTAATAGTATTGGAATAGCAAGTTCTGGAGGAGCAGGAAGAGTAACTGCGGAATGGATGATTAACGGTCATATAAATGAAGATTTATTTTCTTTAGATATAAAAAGATTTCAAAAGCTTCATTCATCTAAAAAATTTATCATGGATAGGGTTACTGAAACCTTGGGTGATTTATATGGTATGCATTGGCCGTATAAACAACACACAACTTCAAGAAATGTAAAATTATTACCTTATCACGAAGAATTAAAAAAAGCTGGTGCATGTTTTGGTGTAGCAGGAGGGTTTGAAAGACCTATGTGGTATTCCTTAAATGGAGAAAAACCAGAATATGAATATAGTTTTAACTATCAAAATTGGTATCCATCAGCAAAACATGAAACCATAAATGCTAGAAAAAATGTTGGACTTTTTGATTTTTCAACTTTTTCTAAATTTGATTTAAAAGGTGAGAAAGTTCATAGCGATTTACAAAAAATTTGTACAGCTAACATTAAAAATGAAATTGGAAAAACTACCTATACACACATGCTTAATGAGGACGGCGGAATAGAAACAGATATAACAGTTGTCTGTATTGATAAAAATTATTTTAGAATAGTTAGTTCAGCAGCAACTAGAGAAAGAGATAAATTTCATATTTTAAAATATTTATCTGAAGATGTTAAATTTATCGATGTTACAGAAGAGATTTGTTGTCTTGGTTTATTTGGTCCTAAAAGTAGAGACATGATTAAAAAGATTAGTGATGAAGATTATTCACCAGAAAATTTTCAATTTGGATCAGGGAAAAATGTATTGATTAAGAGTATAAAAGTTTGGGCACAAAGAATATCTTATGTGGGTGAACTTGGTTTTGAATTATATGTAAAAAATAAAGATGCTTTAGATTTATATAAAATTTTAACTAGCGAAGGCAAAAACTTTGACTTGTCTCATTGCGGTATGCATGCAATGGATATAATGAGAATGGAAAGTGGTTTTTTACATTGGGGCCATGATATTTCACCAGAAGAAAATCAATATCAAGCAGGTTTAAATTTTACTATTAGTTATAAAAAAAATGTTAATTTTATAGGTAAAGACGCATTGTTAAAAATTAAAGATAAACCATTAGATAAAACAATGATGATGTTTACTCTAAAGGATAGCAAGCCTGGAGCACCATTGTTGCTACATGAAGAGCCCATTTATTTAGATGATAAAATCATTGGAAGAACCACTTCAGGAAATTATTCATTCTGTTATGATAAAAATTTATCATTTGGCTACGTTAATTCAGGAAACACAATAGGTACGCTTAAAGATAGAAATCTGTTCATAGAAGTAGAGAAGATCAAATATCCAATCGAAATTCTCTCAAAACCACTAAATACAAAAGATTTTAGAAAAATTTAGTTAATTTTAATTTTATTGTATTTAAGTCAATTAGTTGGTTAAATATATTGTGAAAAAAAACGATCAAGACACATCATTATTTAATACTGATATTGCTACAAATAAAGATTTTGAAGCAGATAAGATTAAAACTACTAACGTGAATATTTTATTAAATAGAGTTCGATTAGATCAAAAAAGAACTTTAAAAATAAGAATTGTTTTTTCAATTATTTTAGCTGCTTTAGTCAGTTCTTTAGCCATTTATTTTATTGTTTAGTTTAGAATTTGATTTAAAAAAAAAGTTTATTGAAACAATAAAGATTTATATTATAAACCATTTATCAATTAAGGCGGGGTAGCTCAGTTGGTTAGAGCGCGGGACTCATAAGCCCGAGGTCAGTGGTTCGATCCCACTTCCCGCTACCATTCTAGAAGCATTTGTCTGTTTTGCGTCTCTGAGGCGTCAATAGATATGGCTGGATATAGAAAACGGAATGGTAAATGGGAAGTTAGAATAAGAAGAAACAATTCTAAAAACTTATCAAAAACATTTATAAATAAAGAAGATGCTCAACGCTGGGCAAGAGAACAAGAGAGCAAGTTAGATAAAGGAATATTTGAAGATTTAACTGCTGCTAACAATATTCTACTTAAGGATTTAATAAATCGTTACATCAAAGAGGTAGTAGTTAATAAAAAGAGCTATCAATCTGAAAGATATAAAGCTCAAAAACTCTCAAAACATAAAATAGCAAGATTAAAACTTATTCAAGTTACACCATTAGTTTTAAGAGATTATCAGCAAGAGTTATTAAAAGAACTAAACCCAAGTACAGTTAATAAATATTTAACTCTAGTTTCTGTCTCTATTAAATATGCAAGGCAAATACTTGGAATATATCTTCCAACTAATCCTTGTGAGTTTATCAAACGACTAAGAGAACCAGAGTTTAAAGGGGAAGTGATTGAACCTGATGAAGAGAAAGTTCTTTTAGAACAAGCAGAACATTCAAAAGCTAAATGGTTAAAGTTAGTAATAATACTAGGTCTTGATTGTGGAATGAGACGAGGAGAAATACTTAAGATTAGAAGAGAGGATATAGACTTTAATAAACATACTGTGATTTTAAGAGAAACTAAAAATGGTTTATCTAGAAGAGTAGGTTTATCCAAAAGAGCTATGGATGAGATCAATAAACTTCCTATCAATATTAATGGAAAACTTATTAATTGTGAAAGAGGAGATACAATTGATTTTTATTGGCAACAGTTAAAGAAATGGACTGGAATTAATAAAAGATTTCATTCAACTAGACATACATTTGCAACAAGAGCATCTATGAATGGTTGGAGTATTACTGAAATCTCAGCTCAAGGTGGATGGAAAGATCTTAAAGTATTGAAAAGGTATACTCATATTTCTGCTGAGCATTTAGCTAAGAAAATTAATTGATTGTCCTATAGTTTAAAGGTTTCCGAAACTGCATAACAAATTCGAGGGAACTATTCCAAATTAGCATTAGTAGGAAAGTTTTAAATTTTATATAAGAGTTACATCACGAAAGACATAACGAGGTAGGCAGTCCTAAACTCCGCAACTAACAAAAAGGAATGGCGTTATGTCAAAAGATAAGAAAGTCGTATCTGACTTAAAAAAGATAATTAAAATCCAAGAAAAGATAATTAAAAAACAAGAGAATGAACATCAAATGGTTCATAAACTATTCATTCATTATTTGAATAGATCTACAGAGTTTTTTCATAAATATAATTTCCATAGAAAGCTATGGCTACACTCAGTCAATGACTTCAATGAATTTACTCAATCAATTCTTAAATTTAAAAAAGAAAAAAACAAAGAGGATAAAAATGAATCCTAATTTTACTGATGGTGCACCACGAACACCTAAAGAGTGGCAAGACTTAGGTTATCAAATTATCCCATGTAATAGTGAAGGTGTTCCAATTGTTAAAGGTTGGCAAGAAGATAATTACGACTCTACCAAAATTACAGTGCCTACAGATTATATGGAAAAGAAAAATATTCCTGGTGTTTGGGGTCTTAGATTAGAGGGTATTGTTGATCTCGATATTGATAATCCAACGATGCAAAAATTTATGGGCGACATCATATGTGGCGCAAAGTTTGGAAGAAAATCAAATCCGTTAAGTCATTTATTATTTAAAGGAGCTACAGAATACGAGAGTATTGTTGTCCCTGCTGCCTTTGATAAATATTTTAAAAACTTTAAGCATGGTCGAGTGTTGCTGGACATTAGACATGGACAAGATCGTTTTACCTATGTACCTGGTGGATTAAGACCTCATAAAAAAAATAATGGTTCTGAAGTTTTGGATTGGTTGCACTTTACGGGTTTCATGAAATACGACACACGAACCAATGCTAAAATGAAAGAGATTTGTTTGAAAACCGCATTGTCGGTTATGTTTCCAGCAAAAGGTCAAATAGATAAATATGTGACTGCAATTGCGGGTATATTAGCTAACAATACAGATTGGCACGAGGAAAAGATAAATCAATTTTGTTTTGATCTAGCATTTAAATCAGGCTCAGAGGATCCATCACGATATGCAATTAAAGGAACCAATGCGAGAAATGAAAAAACTAAAAATCTAGGAATTCCTTCTCTTGCAGAAATTTTAGAAGTTAGTGCATCAGATGTTGCAAAATTATTTGGGTGGGTTGGTGTTAAAGACGCCTCTGCAATGTTCACTGAGTTAGTTGTCTATAATACCGAACCAAAACAATGGCGACTAAAATTCAAAGATAATTGGATTGATATATGGGATACTTCAATACTGCTTTCGTATACTAAAATGAAAGTTTTAATTTTGGAAAATTGCCTACTTGAACCCCCTGAAATCAAACCCAATGATTGGAAAGCTATCAGAGAAAACCTCCTTAAAAACGTTAAAGTAGAAGATGCTCCACCTGAGAGTTCTTATTATGGAGTGATCACTGGAATTATGATTGAGTTCATGCAAAGGAAAAGAGCATCACAAAGTGATGTCTATGATGATGCTAGATTTAATCTACTTGATAATTGGGGGTGTGCTTATTACCAGGAATATTATTGGGTTAAGACAGAAGCTGTAATTAACTACCTAAAGATAAAAGGACAATCTATAGATGTTCGAAAGATAGCCCATTTATTTAGGACAGAGTTTAAAGCAGAGAGCACTAAAATAACCTTACAGAAAAAAGAGATTAGATGTTGGAAAGTTCACTTTGAAACTGTTGATGGTGCTAAAGCTAACAATTCAGATCCTAAGTTGATGGTTGAAGCATTTAAAGAGTTCAAAGATAAAAAGGAAAAAAGATTAGGTCATTCTATGTATGGAAAAAAAGATAACTATTAATAGAATATAAAAAACAAAGACAGACAGACACCTAAAATCTATTGACCGCTTTTTATAATTTTAAGTTCTATTAATAGAATGGTAAAAAGAAACTCATTAATAATAATGAACCTTTTAGAGGGGCGGTTCCATTCCACCGCCTCTCAATAAGTTTTGAGGGTTCCCTAGAGACACCCTGAATAAACAAAAAAATAAGGTTTTATTTGAAAATATTAAAACAATTTAAGGGAACATATGCTCAACAATATTGAAGAATTAATCAAATTATATGATGATCCACCTGCAGATGGCACTAGATCCATTGCACGTGATCCAATGCCCAAGAAACCTAAAATAAATAAAAATAAAATTAAGGCGCCTATTAAATTAGCAAAGGATGAGGAGGATCTTGAAGAGGAATTTAGAGTAATTGAGATCCCCATGATCATGAAAGAATATGAAGATTGGATCAAAGAAAACCCAGGCAAAGAATTTAGAGAATTTTTAAAAGAACAGAAACTAATCATGGATAGAGAGAAAAAAAGACTTGATGATATGATCTTATCAGGTGCATTAGCAAAAATAGATAATGTTATGAGTGGGATTATGTCTATGGCTAGAGGTGGAATGATCCGTGATCCAGGTTACACCTATTATTCTGACGGGGGCCGTATTAAAAATAAACCTAAAGATCCAACAAAATCTGTAAGAAAGTTAAATCTTGCGGATTATTTTCAATATGGGATGAGAATTGCAGATTTAACAGACAAAGAAAGAGAAGTAGTGAACGATTTATTAAAAAAAACATTCTCTAAAACCTCCACTAAT
This sequence comes from uncultured Pelagibacteraceae bacterium, assembly GCA_902565325.1. Next base: position 22,856 of record CACFEM010000001.1, on the reverse strand, counting down.
AATTAAGCAATTAGACTCTCTGTTCAGGATTTGTTAAACTAATAATATGGATGATGTTTACAATATTATTCTTCCTATAATTTTAGGATTTATAATTTTAATGTGGATTGTAGATTTGGTTTATAAGCCCTATGGAAAAAAACCACCTAAAAAATCAAAACTAAATGAAAAAATTGTTAAATCTAAACCATTTAAAGTTGGTCAGAATATTGTGTTTATAATTATATTTTTGTTTGGATTAACTATAGTGATTGGATTGATTGGGCCAGGAGGAGGAGGATGGTTGCAACCTTAATATATGAAAAGATTTGAAAAAATATTTAGAGGCAAAATCTCATATAAAAGAATTGATAAGTACGTAAATTTAGTTCGTAAAACATTAGATCCTGATGATGATATGGCTATTGAATTTGATATCCAAGATGATTATCAGCATATAAAAATTGAAGTATACGATAGGGTGTTACATTGATTAAAAAACTTTTAGGGATCGTGGTTCTGGGTTTAGATGATTAGGGAAATTCAATTAAAAGATAAAGTGCAATGGGAAAAACTTTATAAAGGTTATGCAGATTTTTACAAAGTAGAAATGAATGACAAAATTCTTCAAACGGTATGGAGTTGGTTGCATGACAAAAGTCATGATGTTGAAGGCCTTGTCTATGAAGTTGAAGACAAAATAATTGGGCTTGCCCATTATAGGAGAATGCCGAGCCCTCTAAGAGGACAATATATCGGTTTTCTCGATGATTTATTTGTAGATCCAAAATACAGGGGTCAAAAAATTGGTGAAAAATTAATCAATCAAATGAAAGAAATATCAATTTCTAGAGGATGGAATTTAGTGAGATGGATAACGCGAAATGATAATACAAAAGCCAAATCTTTATATGATAGGGTTTCAGAAAAAACTACTTGGGATGTATACGAATTAAAATGAAAAAGTTTTTCACAAGGTTAAGTTTCTATTTCTTTGTGTAAACCCAAAACAGTAGTGACTCCTAAATTTATTTTGCTGGACAGGGGTCAATTTAACTTTCAAATTTTGAGATCTATCTGGTACCTCTATTGCTCCAATAGTGCTCCAATGAGAATTAGAATTTAGAATTTCAGATTACTAACTTTTATGGTATAATTTAATTAATGAATTTAAATCAAATATTCAATTTTTGGAAACATTGGAATTGTAGTTTATTTGTTAAAGTTCATTATTCTTCAGATATATAAAAAATCTTCTTTACTAAATTTTCAGTAATATTCGTTTAATTTTTATTAAAGGGCTCTTATGAGTAAAAAAGCATTATTTTATAAATCAGTTATATGGCAAGTTATCGGGATGATCTGGATATCATTGCTTTCTTATTTATGGTTTGGTAATTGGATACGATCCTTAGGTTTTACTACTGTAGTTGTGATTGTAAGTATCTTCGCATACGTACTCTATGAAATGTTGTGGGATAAATTTACTAAAAATAAGAAATTTTAATTCCTGCTCCAATACTGCTCCAATGACATTGGTGATTGAGGTTAATTTAACTTAAGACTTCTTTTTTGATTTAGATTTTTATCTAAATTTTTACTAGATAAATATTTCAAATAACCTTTTTTTATCTTTTTCCAATCTTTATCAATAATTGCATACCAGGAAGTGTCTCTATTTCTTTTTTTATAAATTGTTGCTTGTCTAAATATACCTTCAAATTTAAAACCTAACCTTAAAGCAGCTTTATTAGATTTTTTATTTAAACTATCACATTTCCACTCGTATCTCCGATAACCTAAATTCTCAAAAACATTTTTCATCATAAGATACATTGCCTCTGTTGCTTCAACTGTCCTTTGAAGATTTTTAGCATAAGTAATCCAACCTACTTCGATGGTTCCGATTTCTGGTTTAATCCTAAGATAACTTGCTAAACCACAATAGGTCTTAAGTCTTTTTGAATAAATGGAGTAAAAAAATGGGTTACCCGATAGTTTTTCTGTAGCTAAATAATTCTTAAAAGAGCTGAAAGTCTTGTAGGGTCCTGTTGGCATATAAGTCCAATCAATTCCCTTTTTGTCTAAAGAAAAGTTTTTATACAAATCTTTAGCATGCCTTTTTGCGTTAACTGGTTCTAAAAAACAATATTTTCCAATTAATTTTTTTTTTGATGGGTATTTTGCTTTAGTAAATTTTACACTAAATCCTATTTTCATTATTCAATATTAGCATACTTTAATTGTGAGTCTAATAACTGAAAATACTTGCTCCAATAGTGCGTCAATGACATTGGTTCTTGACTAAGATTCTTTAATTTGATTCAATATAGTTAGAAAGGAAAGAGAGCATTTACAGGAGTAATTGCTTTAGAGTGAGTGGGCAGGGTTCATGGCGATAGACTCATAAGCCCGAGGTCAGTGGTTCGATCCCACTTCCCGCTACCAAAAATTATGAAAGATATATATATTAGTTGGGAAGATTATCATAAAAAGATAGAGCAATTAGCTAAAAAAATCCATGATGATAATTTAAAGTTTAACCAGATAATTTGTATTGCTAAAGGTGGATTAAGAGTTGGAGATATTTTTAGTAGACTTTTTAATGTCCCTTTAGCCATTCTATCTGTTGAGTCTTACCATGGTGATAGTGACGATATTAAAAATCAACAAGGACAGTTTACTTTTTCAAGAGATTTAGCAAAAACTACTCCAAATTTAGGTTCACATGTTTTGTTAGTTGATGATTTAGCTGATTCTGGAAAAACTTTAATAAAAAGTATTAAATGGTTAGAACATTTTTATGGCTTTTATTTTGATGAAAAAATTAAAACTGCAGTTTTATGGCATAAATCAACTTCAAAATTTAAACCCGATTATTCTGTAGATTATTTAGAAGACTCTCCTTGGATACATATGCCATTTGAAAAATATGAGACTACAAATATAAAAGATTTTAAATTTGAAAAATAAATTATTTTATTAAACTATCATTAAACTGATTGGATACTCTAACAAACGTTGTACATTTACTTAATTGTTTAAGTGAAGGTGCACCAACATAAGTACAGCTACTTCTTACACCACCAAGAATATTTAAAATTGTATCATTAATTTTCCCTCTATATTTTACACGTACCTTTCTTCCCTCGCTACTTCTATACGATGAAAGTCCTCCATAATGTTTTTTATTTGCAACCTCAGAACTAGAGCCATAAAATTCAATATACTTATCGCCATTAACTTTTACAATTTTACCATTTCCTTCATCATGACCTGCTAACATTCCACCCAACATTACAAAATCAGCACCACCACCAAATCCTTTGGCAACATCGCCAGGGCAGGTGCATCCACCATCGGCTATTACATGTGCGCCAAGTCCATGTGCTGCATCAGCGCATTCGATTACTGCGCTTAATTGTGGATAACCAACTCCAGTTTGAATTCTTGTTGTACATACACTTCCAGGACCAATTCCAACTTTCACAATATCTGCTCCACTTAAAACTAATTCTTGAGTCATATCAGCTGTCACTACATTTCCAGCTATAATAGTTTTTGTTGGATATTTATCTCTAACTGATTTTACAAAATTAGTGAAATGCTCTGAGTAACCATTTGCTACATCAATACAAATAAACTTAAAAAAACTAAATTCTTTTAATACTTTGTCTAAATTTTCAAAATCTTCTTTTTTAATTCCAACGCTTAAAGCAATATTTGAATACATTTTTTTTATATATTTATTTTGTTTAATTTTTTTTATATCATGCTGTTTTGTTAAGCATGTGATCATTCCATGTTCATTTAATTTTTCAGCAATACTTAACTCCCCAACACCGTCCATGTTTGCAGCCATAATGGGTATTCCTGACCACTCGTTTTTACTGTACTTAAATCGATAGGTTCTTAATAAATTTACATCTTTACGACTTTTTAGAGTACTTCTTTTTGGTCTAAATAATACGTCTGAATAATCTAATTTTAATTCTTCTTCAATCCTCATACTAATAAATTTATAATTATAAAAACTTATTTCAAATTAATTTATACCCTGTGGATAAGTTTTAGAATATTCATTTTGATAATAACCGCTTTAATTTTGAAATATTCATAGTTTGTTTTGGAGGTAATTTTGTTTTTTTATTCATCCTAATTTTTTTAACTTTTTTATTATGGTATTTAGCAAAAGAATAAACTGATTGAGATTTGCCCCCAATATTAATGACTCCTTTTTGTTTAATTATTTTAGGGAGAATTTTAACCACTTCATCGTGGAACATAAAGTTTGTTTCTAAGTTCGAATATGCTTCTTTATATGCAAAAGGCTTTTCTGTCATTGTTAACCTTAGAATAAGAGAATTTTCATACATTTTAACCGCACATTCACCACCTAATTTAGACAGTCCATAATTATTAAATGGTTTTACTGGATCAAGTTCAGAATAGTTTCCTTTTGTACCCTCATAAACATAACCTGTTGAAAAATAAATTAATTTTATATTTTTTTTTTTACAAACCTTAGTGATATTTGATGTACCAATAATATTTATATCTATACTTTTTATTATATTTTTTTCATGAATACTCATTGGCCTAGAGAGAGCAGCGCAATGCAGAATTATTTTAGGTTTTATTTTTTTTATTATCTTTTCAATTGAATTAATATTTAAAATGTTACATTCTTTTTTACTAGCAAAATAAAAATTTAAAATTTTATTTTTAGACTTTAAGACTTTTGCAAATTTTCCCTCACCTCCAGTGACTAGAATCAGATCTTTCATTATAAATTGTTTTCTTTATATTTTTGAAAAGTAATTCCTTTTTTATCTTTTTTTGAAACTATCTTTTTTTTAGAAGGCCATTTTATATTTAAATCTTTATCATGAATATCAATAGTAATTTCGTAATTTTTCTCTCTGTATTTTGTACAGCTATAAATTATATAGTTTTCTTTTTCTAGACCTTGAAATCCATGTGCAAAACCCTCAGGTATAAAAATAGATTTAGTATTTTTTTCACTTAAAATACAGCTATATACTTTTCCAAAGGTTTTTGAATTTTTTCTTAAATCAATTGCAACATCAAAGATTTTTCCTTTAATAACAGTCACAAATTTGCCCTGAGAATTTTTAGTTTGAATATGAAGTCCTCTTACAACGTTTTGTTTAGAGTATGACATTACTAAAAAAGGAAATTTTTTTTTTAATTTATTTTCTCTAATAATTTCCTTAAAATAACCCCTTTTGTCCTTGAAATTTTTATTTTTAAATAAGTAAAGATCCTTAAATTTTGTTTTTATAATCACTATGATATTATTTTTTTGAGATATTTAGAGTATTCACAATTTCCATAAAATTTTATAGCTTTAAGAATATCTCTTTTTTTTATCCATTTGTTATTTAAAGCTATTTCTTCTAGACACGCTATTTTAAATCCCTGTTGATTTTCAATAGCTGAAACAAAATTTGTAGTTTTGTAAAAATCTTCAATAGATCCTGTATCAAGCCACGCACCACCTCTACCCAGAAATTCTGCAGTTAATTTGTTTTGTTTTTTATATATGTTCAATAAATCTACAATTTCTAACTCATTTCTTTTTGAGGGTTTAAGTTGCTTTGCAAATTCTACAACTTTATTGTCTAAAAAGTATAATCCTGTAATTGCAAAATTAGAGATAAATTTTTTAGGCTTTTCTTTTATTGAAATTATTTTTTTACCTTTAACTACTGCTACACCAAAATTTTCAGGATTTATTACTCTATGAAGAACAACTTTTGCTCCATTTTTATTCTTAACACAATTGTTAAGCATTTTACTTAATGATTGACCATAAAAGAAATTGTCACCTAAAATCATTGCAACGCTGTCTTTTTTAATAAAATTTTTTCCTAATATAAAAGCATCAGGTAATCCTCTTGGTTTATCTTGCTCTAAAAAAGAAATTTTAATACCAAATCTATTTCCATTTGGAATTATTTTTTTATATTGCTCAAGCTGTCCTTTATTTACAATAATTAATATGTCTTTTATCTTTGCTAACATTAAGATCGAAAGAGGATAAAAAATTAACGGTTTATCATATATAGGAAGCAATTGCTTGTTTACTGCTTTTGTAATTGGGCTCATTCTAGTACCCATTCCTCCAGCCAAAATTATTCCTTTTTTTATCATTTATTACCTAATCTTTTATGAATATCTTTTTTACTTAGAGAGTTGTAATATTTTTTGTTATTATTGTACCATTCAAAAGTTAATTTTATACCTTCACTAAAAGTTGTTTTTGGTTTCCAATTTAATTCTTTTTTAATTTTATTACTATTTAAAGCATATCTAATATCATGGCCAGGTCTATCTTTTACAAAATTTATTTTCACATTTTTTCCTAGTGAAATCATTTTTTTTGACACAGAAATAAGCTTATTACATACCTCAAGGTTATTTAAATTTTTATTTGAACCAATGTTATAAAATTCTCCTACTTTTCCTTTTTTATAAACTTTTATAAGAGCTTCACAGTGGTCTTTAACATAAATCCATTCTCTAGAATTTTTACCTTTTCCATAAATTGGTAAAGGTTTGTTGTTTAAAATATTATAAATTAATTTAGGTATAAGTTTTTCAGGATGTTGTTTAGGACCATAATTATTTGAACAATTAGTCACAATTGCAGGTATCTTATAAGTTCTAATGTAAGAACTAACCAAATGATCTGAAGCTGCTTTACTAGCTGCATATGGTGAACTCGGTTGATATGCATAGCGTTCAGAGGATCTACCTTTTAATACATCTCCATAAACTTCGTCTGTTGAAATATGTATTAATTTAGATTTATATTTTTTTGTTAAATCCTTGAAACCCTCAAGTAAATTGAAAACACCCACAATATTACTTTGAATAAAACTATCAGGGTTATCTATTGATCTATCAACATGTGTTTCAGCGGCTAGATTAAATAGACACGAGGGTTTAAATTTTAATAATATTTTTCTAAATTGACGGTCCTTTATATCACACTTAACAAAATTGTAATTTTTGGAATTCTTAAATTCCTTTAAGTTATAGAAATTTGAAGAGTAGGTTACTTTATCTACATTTATGACTTTGAAATTTTTTTTTAGTAAAAGCTCAATTAAGTTACTACCTATAAAACCTAAGCCACCGGTAACAATTATTTTTTTCATTAGTTAAATTATTTTTTTACATTAGTAAAAAGTATTAGTATATTTTGATACACATATCATATGTCAATATCTAGGCAAACTTTAACAATTGTAATTGTCACTTTTAGAAGTGAAAAAGTAATTGATAATTGTATTAAATCTATATCCGATCAAATTAAAATAATAGTAGTCGATAATTCAAATGATCAAAATTTTAAAGATAGTTTGGAAAAAAAGTATAAAAATGTTGAATGTATATTGTCATCTTCAAATTTAGGAATGGGTTCAGGAAACAATTTAGGACTTAATAATGTAAAGACTGATTATGCTTTAATACTTAATCCAGATGTAATTCTACAAGAAAATACAATTAGTGAAATTATTAATGAATCAAAAAAATTAGAATCATATGCAGTTCTTGCTCCATTATCAGAAGATCAGAAGAACCCAAATTATAAAATTAAACAAAACGATAAAAAAAATATAAATAATCTTAATCCATTTAAGGTCAAAAGTGTTGATGGATTTGCTATGCTTTTAAATTTAAAAGAAATAAATCAGATAGATGATTTTCAAAATAAGAAATATTTTGATGAAAATTTTTTCATGTATCTTGAAAATGATGATTTTTGTAAAAGATTAAGTCAGTGTAATCAAAATATTTATATTATTCCAAAATCAAAGATTAAGCACCTTGGAGCTAAAGCGGTTAGCGATGAATATGCGTATGAAGTTGAGCTTTCTAGAAATTGGCATTGGATATGGTCAAGATTTTATTACAACAAAAAACATTCTGGGTTCCTGTATGCTTTAATAAATGGTTTACCTGTATTTTTATCTGCGACTGCAAAAGTTTTATTTTACTTTTTTATAAATAAAAAAAAGAAACAGATATATTTACAAAGATGTCGTGGATATCTAAATGCTTTATTTGGAAAGAAATCCTTTTATAGACCTAAAATAAATTTTTAATGACCCGGAAATTCAATTATATTTTCTACTTTATAATTTTTTTTTATTAAATTTTCACATCCTCCTAGATCAAACAAATTAATTACAAATATGAATGCAGCAACTTTTCCATTTGAAATCTCAACAAGATTTGCTGCAGCTTCAGCAGTACCACCAGTTGCTATTAAATCATCAATAATTAAAACGTTATCTTCTTCATTTATTGAGTCTTTATGAACTTCAATAGTTGCAGTTCCATACTCTAACTCAAAATCTACAGAATGGACTTCTGCAGGTAATTTATTTTTTTTTCTAAGCATTATAAATGGTTTTTTTAAAACATATGATACTGCTGAAGCAAATACAAAACCTCTAGATTCTATAGCTGCAATTTTTGTAAAATTATATTTTTTTGACCTCTCAATGATTTGATTAATTGTTTCTTCAAATGCATTTTCGTCTTTAATTAGTGTTGTTATATCTCTAAATAAAATACCTTTTTTTGGATAATCAGGAATTGATCTAATATAATCTTTTAAGTTCATAATAGTTAATTATAAAAGTATAAATAAATAAAATTTAGATTATGACAACAAATAAATTAGCAATTATTGGTGGCAGCGGTCTTTATGATATTGATGAATTTAAAGATAGAGAATTTGTTGATTTAGAAACATCCTGGGGAAAACCATCTGATAAAATTTTAAAAACAAAATATAATGATAAGGAAGTTTATTTTTTACCAAGACATGGAAGAGGACACTTTATTTCTCCTTCAAATATAAACTTTAGAGCAAATATAGACTCACTTAAGCAATTAGGTGTTACAGATATTGTTTCAGTGTCAGCTGTAGGTTCTCTTAAAGAAGATTTACCACCTGGAAAATTTGTAATTGTGGATCAATTTATTGATAGAACTTTTGCAAGAACAAAAACATTTTTTGATGATGAAATTGTTGCCCATGTATCTATGGCTCATCCGACATCAAACGGGTTAATGAATGCGTGCGAAGATGCAATTAAGAGATCAAATATAGATTATCAACGAAATGGAACTTATGTTGTTATGGAAGGACCACAATTTTCAACATTGGCAGAATCTAATTTATATAGATCTTGGAAAGCAGATGTAATTGGAATGACCAATATGCCAGAAGCAAAATTAGCAAGAGAAGCAGAAATTAGATATGCATCAGTTTCGATGGTTACAGATTATGATTGTTGGCATCCAGATCATGAAAATGTTGATGTTCAACAAGTAATTAAAGTTTTATTAGGTAACGCTGAAAAAGCAAAAATTATGATTAAAAATTTGATTGATAATTTTGAAGATCATATTGATCCAAATGATCCTACTAACAATTGTTTAGATGTAGCAATAATTACCGCTCCAGAAAAAAGGACAAAAAAGACTATAGAAAAATTAAAAACTGTAGCAGGTAGAGTTTTAAATAAATGAGAATAAAGGGAAAAAATTATCGAACTATCTGGTTTGAAAATAATTTTGTTAAGATTATTGATCAAACAAAACTTCCTCACCAATTTATAATCAAAGAATTAAAGACAGTAAAAGATGCAATTAATGCAATTAAAGTAATGGAGGTAAGAGGTGCACCTCTAATTGGTGGAACAGCTGCTTATGGTCTAGCTTTGGCAGTTCAAGAAAATAATGATCCAGAATTTATTAAAAAAAGTGCAAAAGAATTAATTCAATCAAGACCTACTGCTATTAATTTAAAATGGGCTGTAGATCGAATGATAAAAAAATTATCAGGAATTAACAGTAAACAAATATTAAGTATAGCTTTAAATGAGGCAAAAGAAATATGTGATGAAGATGAAAAGTTTTGTGAAAATATTGGTATTAATGGATTAAAAATAATTGAAGAAATTTATAATAAAAAGAAAGATACAGTAAATATATTAACACATTGTAATGCAGGTTGGTTGGCAACAATTAATTGGGGTACAGCTACATCACCAATTTACCATGCCCATAAAAAAGGTATACCAGTGCATGTATGGGTAGACGAAACAAGACCAAGAAACCAAGGTGCAAACTTAACTTCATACGAATTAAACGAGGAGGAAATTCCCAATACAATTATTGCTGATAATACAGGGGGCATTTTAATGCAGAGAGGCGAAGTAGATATGTGTATTGTGGGTACTGATAGAACTTTATCTAACGGAGACGTTTGCAATAAAATTGGAACCTATCTTAAAGCATTAGCTGCTCATGATAATAATGTTCCTTTTTATGTGGCTCTTCCAAGCTCAACAATTGATTGGGATATTAAAGACTCAAAAGATATTCCTATTGAAGAAAGAAATTCAGATGAATTATCTCACGTTGAAGGTATAGATGAAAATAATAAAATTAAGAAAATTTTGATATATCCAACTGAAAGTAAAGCTATGAATTTAGCTTTTGATGTAACACCCGCAAAATATGTGACTGGATTAATTACTGAAAGAGGGATTTCCGAAGCTTCTTTCGATGGATTAAGCAAATTATTTAAATGAAAAATGTGAAAGAAAGAGAAGAGGTAATTGAGTATTCAATTAAACTGAATACAACTAATTTATCTCCTTTAAGATCAGGAAACATTTCTGTGAGGGGAATTGAAGATGGTATTGAAGGTTTTTTTATAACTCCATCTGGAAAAAAGTATGAATCTTTAAATCCAGAAGATATTGTTTTTTTATCTTTAACTGAAGAAAAAGATTTTTTATCCTGGTTTAATTCTGGAAAAAATCCATCATCAGAATGGCGTTTTCACCAAGATATTTATAAAAACAAGTGGGAGGCAAAAGCAATAGTCCACGCTCATTCACCTCATGCTACAGCAGTATCTACTCACGGAAAATCTATTCCATCATTTCATTACATGATTGCTCTTGCAGGTGGTGAAGATATTAGATGCTCTGAATATGCAACTTTTGGTACCCATGAACTTTCGGCAAATATGATTAAAGCCTTAAAAGATAGAAAGGCATGTCTTATGGCAAATCATGGCCAAGTTGCATTTGGAGAAAATTTATCAAAAGCTTTCGAGCTTGCTCAAGAGGTAGAAAATATTTGCCATCAATATATTATTGCTTTAAAGATGGGTGAGCCTAAGAATCTTTCATTAGCCGAAATGAAAAAAATCTTAGAAAAAGTTAAAAATTATAAAAGCAGTTAGTTATATGACTAAAGTTGGGGAGCATATCACTCTAGACATTGTTGGAACAACTAAAGATTATGATCCCTCTGTATTTGAAAAAGTAATTAATGATATTGCAAAAGCTGCAAAAGTAACAATCTTAAATATATCAAAATATAAATTTGAACCTCAGGGTTTTACCATTCTTGCATTGTTAGCAGAGAGTCACATCAGTTTTCATACATTTCCAGAAAAAGGAATAATTAGCTTTGATTTCTTTACTTGTGGCAAAATAAGTCCTTCAGTTGCAATTGAAATTATAAAAAAAGAATTTGAACATAAAAGAATAATTAAAAAAGAATTTAATAGAGATACAAAATCTCTTTATCATGATATTTATAGTTCACCAGGATTACAAAAATCTTATGTAGTGAATGATGTTTTAGAGGATTTTAAATCTAAAGTAGGTCAACATATTGAAATTTTAGATTTGGAACAATTTGGTAAATCTTTATTTATAGATGGCGAGATACAAGTTGCTTCAACTGACGAACATTTATACAGCTCAACATTTGTTGGCTCTGGTTTAGATTTAAATCAAGATAATGAAAGAGCCGCAATAATTGGTGGTGGTGATGGTGGAGTTGCTAGAGAGTGTATTTCTAAAAAATTTAATTTTATCGATTGGTATGAGCTAGATCCTGAAGTAGTTGATGTTTGTAATAAACATCTTGGAGATATTGGAAAAAAAGCAACTGAAAAAAACTCTGTTAAATGTGTTTGGGGAGATGCTTTTGAGAGCATTAAATCAGTAAGAGATGATACTTATGATCATATTTTTGTTGATCTAAATGATGATCAATTTTGTATAGACCTAGCAGCTAAAAATATGGAGTCGTTAGTCAGAATATTAAAACCAAAGGGAGTTATTACCGCACAAGTTGGAAGTCAGGATAAAAAACCACATCAGGTTGAAAATTGGTTAAATGTATTCAATCAAAATTTTGGAAACGCAAAATTATCAAGAGTTTATATACCTAGTTTTGATTGTTCTTGGAATTTTTCCTCATCTATAAATCATTAATTTTTCTTTTTTCTTATTTAAAACTGTGAAATAATTATTCTCAATTAAAGGAGAAAATAATGAATATATTCAAAAAAACTATTTTAACAGTTCTAGCTTCTTTATTATTAATCGGTAACGTTTATGCTGATAAAATAAAAATTGGAACTGAGGGTGCTTACCCACCATGGAATTCAAAAGATGCATCTGGTAATCTTATTGGTTTTGAGGTTGAGTTAGCTAAAGAGCTTTGTGCAATTATGAAACATGAATGTACGATAGTTGAACAAGATTGGGATGGAATGATCCCTGCATTATTAATGAGAAAGTTTGATGCGATAATGGCAGGCATGTCAATTACTGCAGAAAGACAAAAAACTATTACGTTTTCTCAAGGATATGCTGATGAAGTTGCGTCCCTTGCAGTAATGAAAGGTTCAAGTTTAGAGGGAATTGATACACCAGAAGGTATTAATCTTTCTTTAGGTGGCTCAGATGTTAAAAAAGCCCTTAAAACTTTAACAGGGGCACTTGCTGGTAAAACTGTTTGTACTCAAACAGGAACAATTCACCAAAACTTTTTAGAGTCAGGGGATGTAGGAAGTGTAAATGTTAGAACTTATAAAACTCAAGACGAAGTTAACTTAGATCTAACTTCTGGAAGATGTGATGTTGCGTTAGCTGCAGCAGTTGCATTTACAGACTATGCTGATAAATCAGGTAAACCCGTTGTGTTAGTTGGACCAACATTTTCAGGTGGCGCATTTGGTAATGGTGTTGGTGTTGGAATTAGACAAGGTGGTGATGATGCAATCGGAAAAAGAGATGCAAAATTACTTAAAGATTTCAACAGAGCAATTAATGTAGCTCGAAAAAAAGGTATTATTAGCAAACTTGCTATTAAACACTTTGGTTTCGACGCATCTATGTAATCATTTTCAGATTAGGCGACTATAATATATAGTCGCCTATCTATATGGAACTTCTAGCATTTGGTAAAACAGGTTGGGGTGACGAATTATTCTACGCAACCCTAATGACAATCGCTGTATCAATTACAGCAATGTTAGTTGGTTTCTTTTTTGCATTAATTTTCACTCCTTTAAAACTTTCAAAATATAAAACTTTAAATCTAGTTGGTAATTTTTATACAACAGTAATCCGTGGAGTACCCGAACTATTAGTAATTTACCTTTTCTTCTTTGGAGGAAGTGGAGCCATCATGTATGTAGCTTCAATCTTTGGTTATTATGAATATATAGAAATTAATGCATTCATTACTGGTTCAATGGCAATTGGTATTATTTCTGGTGCTTATTCTACAGAAGTATTTAGAGGAGCAATTCAATCTATAGATAAAGGTCAATTTGAAGCTGCAAAAGTTCTTGGAATAAATAAGTTTGGGCAGTTCTACAAAATAATTTTACCTCAAATGCTAAGGTTAGCTATTCCAAATTTAAGTAATGTTTGGCAAATAACATTAAAAGATACTTCTCTTATTTCAGTTACAGGATTGGTTGAAATAATGAGACAATCTTATATTGCAGCTGGATCTACTAGAGATCCATTATTCTTCTACTCCTTTGCAGCAGTTTTATATCTGTTGCTTACGTATGTGAGCATGAAATTAATTAATAAGTTAGAAGTTAGGTATAGCAGGGGATATTAATGGATTTTGATTTAATGATCACCAGTTTCCCCAAACTCTTAGGAGCAACAGTAGTTACTTTAAAATTATTATCTGCATCATTATTTTTTGGATTATTCCTAGGTCTTTTCTTTGCAATTTTAAGATTAAACAAAAATAAAGTTATTAATAAATTTGCTTATGGGTATTCATATATATTTAGAGGAACACCTTTATTAGTTCAAATTTTCATTATTTATTTTGGATTGGGCCAAATTGAATATTTAAGAACAACCTTTCTGTGGGTTATTTTAAAAGAACCTTATTGGTGCGCAATAATAGCTTTTACTTTAAATACCGGTGCATATACCTCTGAAATTTTAAGATCAGCATTTCAAACAATAAAACCAGGCATTATAGAAGCTGGAAAAAGCTTAGGAATATCAAACAAAATAATTTTTTATAAAATTCAAATTCCAATTGCTATTCGACAATCACTCCCAGCATATGGAAATGAAATCATATTGATGATGAAAGGCACTTCGTTAGCAAGCACAGTAACTTTGATGGATTTAACAGGTGTTGCAAAATATATAATTTCTACAACTTTTAAACCAATAGAGGTATTTATTGTTGCTGGTGGAATTTATTTGTTCATGACTTTTATCATTCATAATGTGATTAAATATTTAGAGAAAAAGTACAGCTTTCAACAATAAAAATGTTTTTATCAGAGAAACAAATCAATGATTATCAAAACGATGGTGTAATAATAATTAAAGATGTATTTAAAGATTGGATTGAGCCACTTAGAAAAGGATTTCAAAAAGTTTTAGATAATCCAAGTAAGCACAGAAGAGAAAATGTAACTTATGATAATGGAAGATTTTTTGAGGATTATTGTAATTGGGAGAGGATAAAAGAATTTAAGGACTGTTTATATAATTCACCTGGAGCTCAAATAGTTGCAGAAGCAACTAATTCTAAATCTACTCAAATTTTTCATGAACATATTTTTATAAAGGATCCAGGTACTCACAAAGAAACACCTTGGCATCAAGATATGCCTTATTATTGTGTTGATGGTAACGATACTGGAAGTTTTTGGATTCCATTAGATGAAGTTGATAAGAAAAATAATCTTAAATTAATTTTAGGTTCTCACAAATGGTCAAAGTTAATTAAACCCACAAAATGGTCAAATAACCAATCTTGGTATGATGATGATAGTTCTTTTATGGATTTACCTCCATCAAAAGAATTTGAAAAAAATATTTTAATTCCAGACCTAAGTTTAGGGGATGCTGTTTTATTTAATTTTAAAATTGTACATGGTTCAACAGGAAATGATACTTCTAAATCAAGAAGAGCATTTTCTATGCGATTTATAGGAGATGATGTAAAATATATTGATAGAGGAGGACCAACTTCACCTCCATTTGATGGTATTAATTTAAAAACGGGAGATTTGATGAGAGTGGATTGGTTTCCTAAAGTTTTTAGTAGCTAGTATATTCTTTAATTTCTTTGATACTTGAACCAGTGTGATTATTTATTTTCAATTTAATTTTTGCTCGATCATCATTTAAAAAATGAACATCTCTTGATAATTTTATAAATTTTTCACCAAAGTCTTTATTTTTTTCACAATCTCTTTTGTCATCCTCTATAACCCACAACTTGGCATTAATTTCTTTTAAATCTTGGAATAATTTATTTAGTTTATCATCAGATTTAACATTTTTTTCTAACTGATCTTTAAGAATCGAATGTTCATTCGATATAAATTTTAGTTTCTCAGGATCTTTAATTTTTTCTTTTTTAATTTCTAAGATTGAAATTTTGTCTAAAAGCTCGCCTACTGATACTTCTACTATAATTTTATTCATTAAATTTTATACTATGTTAAATTGTTAAAAATATGTCTAATATTTTAATCATTAAACATGGATCTTTGGGTGATATAGCTCAAGCTTGTGGTGCAATTCAAGATATTTCTGAGAATCATAAAGGAGATGAAATTTATTTGCTAACAACTAAACCATATTTTGATTTATTTAAAAAAAATCCACACTTATCTAATGTTATTTTAGATAAGCGGTTATCAAGACTAAACCTAATTTATTTATATTCATTAATGAAAAGTATAAAAAAATATAATTTTACTAAAGTTTATGATCTTCAAAACTCAAGTAGAACAGCTTTTTATAAAAAAATTTTATTTCCAAAAGCAACAAAAGATACTTGGTCTTCTACAGAAACTACTTTACCCGAAGGAACTACAAAACAAGATTTTGATAAAGACTCTGTTTTGTCTAGATTTGATTATCAATTAAAAACTTCAGGCATCAATACAAATCATACTTTGAAACCTGATTTTTCATGGAGCACAACAGACATATCTCAAATAAAAAATCACCATCAATTAGATAAATATATTCTTCTTTTTCCTTTTTGTTCGCCTCATTTAAATTTAAAGAAATGGCCTTACTATAACGATCTAATTACTATGATTAATGAAAAGTTAGATAACAAATTTAAAGTAGTAATTGCACCTGGACCGAGTGAAATTAAACAAGCATCAAATATTAATGCACTTTGTGTTTTAGATAATGGTAAAGCTTTAGATATTTCTCAGTTAGCAACATTAATTAAAGATAGTTCATTTGTTATTGCAAATGATACTGGACCAGCGCATATGGCAGCGCATTTAGGGTCAAAAGGAATTGCTTTATTTGGACCTCATACAACTCCTTTTAAAGTAAGTATTGAAAGAGAAAATTTTAAAGCAATACAAGCTCCTGAATTATCTAAACTCTCTGCAAAAAAAGTTTTTGAAAGACTTTCTGAAATTATTTCTTAATTTTTTCTAATACTCTTAAAAATATAGGAACTGTGAAAAGTATGAAAAGTAATCTTATTATATGGTGAAAAGCAACAAAGTCTGGGTCTAAATCAAATGCAATTGCTATAACTGCTACCTCATAAATTCCACCAGGACTAAAGGATAATATTAAAGTTAAGATATTTGTCTCAACAAAGAATGTTGCAACATAGGCTGCAAACAAACCTAATACTACCAAAATAGTGGTAGCTACAATACTATGAAGAGAATTATTAGCTATCTCTTTAACAGTTTTTTCGGCAAACCTACAACCAACTGAAGAGCCAAGAATTAGCAGACAAAAATTTACCGTTTCATCTGGCAATTTATATGAGGCTAAGTCTGTAATTTGTAATAAACCACTCGCAAATAATGTTCCAGATAGTAAAGCAGCAGGAATTCTAATTTTATCAAAAACAAAAATAAAAAATAAAGATGCAACAATAAGTAAAATTAAATTTAAATGATTTTGAGCTAAATAATTAAAGTTATTATTTAACAAAACATTGTTGTCAGTATTATTAACTATAATAAATGGGATGACAGTTATTATGATGATTAATCTAATTAAGTGAGAGGTTGCAACTTGAGATAAATCCGTTTTTTCATTTTCAGCTAAAATCATTAAAGGACCCAGTGCACCAGGAGCTGCCGAAAAAATGGAAGCTTTTTCTCCATAACTTGCAAATTTTTGGAGATATTTAGCAACAACTAAAATACAAATTATTATGTAGATTAACATAATTAATGAAGTCCAAATCCAATCAAGAATTTGATTAAATAGATTTTGGTCTATGTAATTTCCAATATGCAAACCCAAAATTATCAAGATAAAACTTAATACAATTTTTGGCATAATAATTTTAAGACCTGATAAAGCAGCAATTGAAGTAACAATCATAGGTCCTAAAAACCAAGCTAGTGGAATATTAAAATATTGAGCAATGATTGCACTAGGAAAAGAAATTATTAAAACAGATATAAATTTTATTGTGAAAATTTGACTGATTTGTTTTAACATTATTGGGTTTTAATTAAATTCTTTTCAATTTTTACTCTAGAAGACCTAAGTACATTCAAGAAACTGATACAGTTTTTTTTGTTAAAGTTAGAAATATGTCCTGCAATAGTCAATGCACCCAGAATTTGATTTTTTTTTCTAAAGATTGGAACTGATACAGATGCCATTTCAGGATCTCTTTCACCAAAAGTCATAGCGTAACCATTTTTTAAAACTTTATCTTTGTCATTAATTTCTAAATTATTATAGGCTGATAAAACATGACCACTTGATCCTTTATTCAATGGTTTTTTACCTCCTATTTGCTCTAAGAGTCTAATCGATTTACTAGGAGCACTAGATTGAATACAAACCCGTACATCATTTTGTCTAACAAAAAAACTTGCTGTTTCTTTTGTTTTTGATGAGATGAAATCTAATTCTGCTTTTATTGAATTTTTTAAATTAAAGCTACTTTCATAAATTTCATACAATCTAGGTATAGAGTGTCCTATTTTAAATTCTCCGCTTTTTATTTTTCTAATATAGCCAAAGTTTTCAAGTGATTTTGAAATTCTTGAAATTCTACTTTTATGATCTCCAGTTATTTGAGCTATCTTTGTTACAGTAAGAGCTTCATTTTTTTCTGTAAAACAATTTAATATTTCTAAAGCTTTATTTACAGCTTCAACGCCAATAGTATTTTTGTTTGATTTCATACAATTCTATTAAATAGAATAACATGTTCTATTGAATAGAACAATACTAATTAATTGTTTAGACAGTTGTAAATAAAATAAATTAAATCCAATTATTATTAACAGAGAGAGGAAGAATAATGAAAAACATAAAAAAACTATTTTCAGTATTATTCTCAGCAATCCTATTATTCTCAGCAACAACTACAAGCTCAGTAGCAATTGACAAATTGCACTTTGTAATTGGTGGTGGTGCTGGTGGTGGTTGGGATGGAACTGCTAGAGGTACTGGAGAAGCTTTAACAAAAGCTGGTATGTTAAAAAGTGCATCATTTGAAAATATGTCAGGTGGTGGTGGCGGTAAAGCATTAGCTTATATGATTAACAATAAGCCTGCTAACACTGTTTTAGTTCAATCAACACCGTTAGTATTAAGATCAATTACTAGACACGAAGGTTATGTGACTGGTGGTGGAAGCGGAGTGCTATCTTATAAAGATGTTGTACCGATTGCTGGTGTAATCGGAGACTATGGTGCTATTGCTGTTGCAAAAGACTCACCTTACAAAAACTTTAAAGACATCGTTGATGCTTATAAAAAAGATCCTAAGTCAGTTAAAATGGCTGGTGGATCAGTAAGAGGAAGCATGGACCATTTAATTGGTGCTTTAGCATTCCAAACAGCTGGAGCGAATCCAAACGATGTAATTTATGTTCCTTACGATGCAGGTGGTAAAGCATTAGCTGGACTTTTATCTGGAGAAACTCAAATGATTTCTACAGGTTTAGGTGAACTTATGGGAGCAAGAGACCAAGTAAGAATTATTGGTATTACTGCACCTGAAAGAGTTTCTGATGCACCAGATGCACCAACGCTTAAAGAACAAGGTTATGATGTACAGTTTGTTAACTGGAGAGGTTTCTTTGGACCTCCAGGCATGAGCAATAGCATGAAAAATGAAATTGCAAAAATGTTAGGTGATGTTCAAAAAACTTCGGAGTGGGAAGCTGTAAGAGCAAGAAATGCTTGGGTTAACATTTATAACCCAGGTGATGATTTCGTTAAGTTTTTAGAAAAACAAACTGGCGAAATGACAGACCTAATGAAGAAACTAGGAGTTATTTAATCCAGTTTGGATTAAGTAATATACAGGAAGAGCAGTGAGAATTAGTCCAACTAAATTTATCTCACTGCTCTTTTTTATTTTTTCAGCTTTTTATTTATATACAGCACATCAAATAGTAGTTTTTACTTTTGATGAGAATGCTCCGTTTAATGCAAGAACATTTCCAATCTATTTAGGTTGGGCAGGAATTTTAATTTCAGGATTAATTATAATTTTACCTGAAAAAATAAAAATTGAGGTAAACCATAAACACCTTGATTACAAAAGTATTATATATTTAATTTTAATTTCAATAATTTATGGAGCAGTAATTTTAAAAATTGGATATTTTTTATCGACTTCTTTATTTCTGATTGCTTCTTATTATTTTTTGGGTGAAAGAAGATGGTTATGGATGTTTTTACTTTCATTTCCTTTTGTAGCAATTTTCATGTTTTTACTACATGGAGTTCTTAATATTTATTTAAGAGATCCACTTTTACAATATTTAGGAATAATTGGATGATCGAAGGAATTTTAATTGGTTTAAATACAGCTTTATCACTTCAAAATATAATTATTGTTATGATAGGGTGTTTTGCTGGAACAATAATTGGAATGCTCCCTGGATTAGGTCCAATGACTGCAATTGCTTTAATGATACCAATTACATATGGTTTTGATCCAGCATCAGGTTTAATCTTAATGGCTGGTGTTTATTACGGAGCAGTTTTTGGTGGATCGACATCATCAATTTTATTAAATGCACCTGGAGTTCCAGGAACTGTAGCAACAGCTTTTGATGGTTATCCAATGGCACAACAAGGTAAGGCTGGTAAAGCTTTAGCTATTGCTGCTTATAGTTCATTTGCAGGTGGAACAATTTCTGCAATATTTTTATTAATTGCAGCACCAAGTTTATCTAAAATAAGTTTATCATTTAGATCTCCAGATTATTTTGCTTTAATGATGTTGGGTTTAACTGCTGTTTCAGCATTTTCTTCGAAAGGACAATTCTTAAAAGCAATGATGATGGTTGTTTTAGGTTTGATGTTAGCTTCAATTGGCCAAGATTCGTTATCAGATATTTCTAGATTTACTTTTGGAAACATGAATTTATCTGATGGAATTAGCTTTGTATTGATCGTGATGGCTACATTTGCAATGAGTGAAGCTTTAACAATTATATTTAGGGGTAAAGATCCAAATAGGGCAGCAAAACAAATTTCATTAACTGAATTAGGATCTATCAAGGTAAATAAAGAAGAAACAATTAAAATGGCTAAAACAATACCTCGTTCTTCTATTTTAGGTTTTTTAATTGGTGTTTTACCTGGTGCAGGAGCAACAATAGCATCTTTCTTAGCTTATGGAATGGAACGAAATTATGTGAGTGATGAAGAAAAAGAAAAATTTGGAAAAGGCAGTGTTCATGGCTTATCAGCACCAGAAACGGCTAACAATGCTGCATGTTCTGGTTCATTTGTGCCATTATTAACGTTAGGTATCCCTGGTAGCGGAACAACAGCTGTAATGTTGGGAGCTCTATTAGGTTTTGGTATTCAACCAGGTCCTAGGTTGTATCAAACTAATCCTGAAATTTTCTGGTCTGTAATAATGTCAATGTATATCGGTATGGTTGTTCTATTAATTTTAAATTTACCTTTAATTCCTTACATAGCTCGTATTCTAGCAGTGCCAAGAAATTTTTTAATTCCACTAATTTTATTTTTCTCAATCACAGGTATTTATTTAATGTCATTTAATAATTTTGATATTTATTTAATGATTGGTATAGCAGTGGTTGCTACTTTCTTGCGCTTATACGAATTTCCTATGCCTCCTTTAATCCTCGCCTTTGTACTTGGAAAGCTAATAGAGGAAAACTTAAGGAGATCATTATTGATTAGTGATGGGTCCTTCAGTTTTTTATGGGATAGGCCTTTAACTTTAATTATTCTATTGATTACAATTGGGATCGTTGGTTGGCAAATTTACAGATCTTTAATAAGAAAA
Source organism: uncultured Pelagibacteraceae bacterium (assembly GCA_902565325.1). The sequence goes on along the minus strand of CACFEM010000001.1, from coordinate 1,217 downwards.
TAATTAAGATTTTATATCTATACGCTTTCTAATAATTTCTTTATCAAGCTTCATTTCACGATATGACATGATTAAAACACCTAAAAATATAACACTAGCACCAATCCAAGTGAAGAGATCAGGTGTTTCACTAAAAACATAATATCCAATTAAAGAAGCAAACACTAAACTTAGAAACGAGTATGGTTGTGTCATACTAACATCTACTAATTTGTATGCGTGATTAATGCAAAGATGTAATAATGTACCAAATAAACCTGCAAAAAATAAATAAATCAAAGTTTGAAAACTAGGTGTTTGCCAATAAAACAACGCAATAATGAAACTAAAAATTGTCATATACGTGTATCCATAAGATAAAATCGTAATCGAACTATCATCTTTTGCGATAGTTTTTGTAATTATAATCACTATTGACCACATAAAAGACGATGCCAGTGCCATATAAACTCCAAGAGAGATTTCAATTATTCCTGGTCTTAAAATTATTAACATTCCTATAAATCCTAAAACTAGTGCAAAACTCCTGTATATGTAAATTTTTTCTCCTAGAAATAAAACTGCCAATATTGTTACTATGAAAGGAACCACAAAAGATATAGCTGTAGCTTTTTCAATTGGCATCATTACTAAAGCTGAGAAATATAATAACATTGAAGGTAAGTTTAAAACCGCTCTAAGAAAATGTTTTTTATGATGATTTGATTTAAAAACTGTAAATTTAGATTTTAGCATATAGGGAAAAATAATTAGGAAACCAAATAAAAATCTAAAAAACCCTGCAACATAAACATTAACTTCTTCTTGAGCTAATTTTAAAAAGGTTAACATTAGTGTTCCACAAAAAACTGAGATTATAATTAAAAAAATTGCTAATTTATTATTTGAAATCAATTTAGTATCTTTTTGTATTCTTCAATTATTTTTGACCATTGAAATTTATTTACAAATTCTTTTGCATTTTTCCCAAGCTCTAAATATTTTTTATTTTTTAACATTAAGTTAATTGAAGAATAAATGTCATCAAGATTATTTCCATCACATATCAAACCAGTCTTTTCATGATCAATTGCATCTGCGGCACCCCCATCTTTACCACCAATGGATGGAATACCGTATTGTGCAGCTTCAACATATGCAATACCAAAACCTTCAACTGATTTTTTATGGATTATGGATGGCATTACAAAGATATTTGATTTCGAAACTAAAGCATT